>JBAYFV010000082.1:0-12209 GCA_041666985.1 Victivallales bacterium | reverse complement strand
AGGGCTGTTCTTTTCTTTGTTTTATGAATCTGTTTGAAATTTGGAATTTTCTATTTTGAATATTGTTTGGTACTTGGAGTTTGAAGTTTGGAATTTATTTTGGTATTAAAAGTTGCGGCCCTTGGCCGCCTAATTCTTCTCCATTATAGCATGAAGTGTTGCGACTGCCAGCGTACTTCCTCCGCGACGCCCCTCAATGGTTATGTGCGGGATGTCTGTTTTTGAGAGCAGGACTTTCGATTCGACTACATTGACAAATCCGACAGGCATTCCTATTATTACGGCGGGCATGATGTTCTTTTCGAAGCTCAGTTTTGCAATCCCCGCTAGGGCTAGGGGGGCATTTCCGATTAGTACAATTGCACCGTCAAGAATCGCCTCGGCTTTTTTTAGTGAGGCTAGTGCGCGTGTCGTCCCGTGTTTCCCCGCGTCTTCCGCAACGTCGCTGTCCGATATGTAGCAGTGAATCGAATCTCTTGAGTATGACGGACTTAACATTTTGAGTTTCTGGACGGATATTCCGCTTTTTATCATGTTTGAATCGCAGTAGATGACGGCTCCGTTGGAGATGGCTTTCAGAGCCGCCTGTATGGGGTTGTTTCTGAAGACAAGATTTTCGCATATCGAGAAATCGGCGCAGGTGTGGATGAGCCTTCGTGCGATTTTCCATTCAGGGCCTCTGAACGGAGGATCAGGGAACTCCTTTTCAATGATGCGGAAACTTTCAGCTTCAATCTGCTCCGCAGTCATGTCCCATTTTATGTCCGTATATGGATTGGTTGTTTTTTCCATTGTCTTGATTCTTTTTATTGTTTCGAATTTCGATATTCGGATTTCGAGTTTGGGTTGCGGGCAAAGCCCGCCTTAGGGCGTCTCGCCCATCTTATTTCTTTAATCCTGGAACGCGCAATGAATTGCGTTACTACGAGCGTCATAATCACATTTTCAGCTGAATGAAAATCAAGAGTGCCAGTGCGACGAAATTAAACATAAAACGCAAGCCCTGCGTTGTCCCGACGATCCACAGCCCGTCGCGTTTCGGGAAAATGCCCACCGCAGTCGGAAGATTTCTCCGCAGGGCGCTAAATGGAATTGTTATGATGTTTGCCGCCATCAGTGCAATTAGGATTTGCAGCATTGACACCTTGCCGTCATGGCTCATTTTCGCTGCGACCGTTGCCGAACTGACAAGCCCCCCCATTTTCGAACTCATTATTGCGATTATCTCCGGAGAGAGGACTGTCTGGAGATCCTGCGGAATCTTTTTTTCGAGCTTCCTGAACACGCCTTTGTCGCCGAGATAGGCTACGAAAATGAAGATGGGAAGTGTGATCAGTATCACGCGTATCAGGATTTTCCCTGTAGATTTTAAAGACTTCTTGAATGTTTCATCCCATGTTGGGATTTCTTTTTTCACGGGTTCATAATTGTTCGTGTCTTCAGCAGATTCTCTTCTTCCGAAAGAAAAGACCAGCAATACCTGGAGGATTTCAAGAATCAGCTGAATCGCAAGATAAAGTATTGCCGTGAATCCAAGGAGCGGGATGATTACTACGGAAGGTCTGAGCATATGTTTGAATTTCGCCGGAAATGAGTTTGTAATGGCGCATATGAACATTTCCCTCTTGGTGATTTTCCCCTCCGCGTGAGCTGTTGCGATCATGCTTCCTGCCGCGTTGTTTGAAAAAAAGGCGGTGGCAAATGAGACTCCGCAGACTCCGGGCAGGCGGCTGAATTTCAGGAGAGGTTTTGTCATGAAAGATATGAAGCCTGTCCAGTTCCTGCTTTCAAGGACGTTGGCGACGAATGCGCCTGTTGCCACGGCAAGAAGAATCCATCCCGACGACCGGAGTATGGCTGTCAATGTGAATTCATGTCCGTGCATAATGTGTCTATTCCTTTATGATAAACAGCGACAGGTATTCTTCCGGTGATTTTCCGGCGAGCGCCATATCCGATGTGACAAGTTCGCCGTCAAGGCATAATTTCGATGCGAATATTGATTTGTTCTTATTCTTCATGATGTATCTGATTATTTCCTTCTTTGTCCTGAACGCCTTCATAAGCACGACAGTTCCCGAACGATGCTTTTTCAGATCTTTTAGCGCTTCTGAGGAGAATGAAGGGATTACCGTCAGCGTCTCGCGATCCTCGGCCAAAGGTTCCTGGGCCTTTGCCGCAGCCGTCTGGAATGAAGTTATTCCGGGAATGATTTCAGCTTTCAGTGACGGAACAATTTTCCTCAGTTCAGTCAGAAGATATGAGCATGTGCTGTAAATCATCGGATCCCCGATCGTAACGAAAGCGCAGTCGTGCCCTGACATGAGCTTTTCAGCTACAATTCCGGCATTCTTTTTCCACGCCTCGTTTCTTGTTCCGGCATCGTTGACCATCGGGAAGGCGAGTGTCATGAATTTTGCAGATTTGGAATAATATTCCCTTGCGATCCTGCCGGCGATGCTTTCCTTTTCCGCAGTGGATGTGGCTTCAAAGACGTATTTGACTTTCCTGAGTGTTTTTACGGCTTTTACGGTTACAAGTTCCGGATCGCCGGGGCCGACCCCGATCCCGTAGAAGACGCCCTTTTTTTTGTTTTTTTTCATTTTTCCCCTGATTAGTGGTAGCACAGGCATCTTGTCTGTGTTCTAACGGATGTTTCCGCCCTATTCCAAGAACGCGCAATAAATTGCGCTACTACAAGCCTTTTATTGTTTTATCTAAGTGCTCCAGCCAGATGTTGACAATCTCATCATATTCGGCCATTCCCTTCATTACGGGGACCGATTCAATCCCGTTTTTTGCGAGAATTGATTTCCAGGAATCTGGATCGTCTCCGGCCATATCGTTCTTAGCATGATCTCCGGCGACCGACATGAACGGCATCAGATAGACCTTCTTGATTTTCTTCTCCTTGAACTGGGCAAGGATTTCATTGAAAGTCGGATTGCCTTCGACAGTCGCAAGGAATGCATTGCCGCCGGACTTCCCCATGTCATAGGCAACGGCCACGTAAATCATGTCGGAAGGATGCTTCCCCGAACCATGTCCCATGAAAAGAACCGCATCCTCCTTTCTGCGTTCGGAAGGCACTTTTGAAAGCATGATCCTGACGCTTTTCCTTACGTCATCCATTGAATTGAGAAGAGGGGGGCTCACTGTTATTTCCACTAAATCATTTTTGAATTGAGACACGGCTTTCGCGATCTCGTTGAATTCCGCTCCGGGGATTATGTGAAGTGACTGGACAAAAACTTTCCTGATGCCGGCTTCTCTAAGTTTCTTCATGGCCTGTTCGGGGGAATCGAACAACTCGGCTTTCTTCGCCAGCTTTTTCCTTATCATTTCCGATGTGTATGCCCAACGTATTTCATAACCGGGGAATTTTGCTCTTGCAAGCCTTTCAATATTGGCAAAACCCTTTCTGGCCTCCTGATCGCTGGTTCCAAATGTCACCAAAAGTATTGCATCCATGTTTTTCCCCTTCGGTTCGGATTGTTCTTGCGAGTACAGCACACATGATAATGTCATAAGAACCAAAACTAATATCCTGCTCATGCTGTTCTCCCGTCTAATGTTGTTAAAATAAAAAAAAGCCCGAACCTTGCGGTCCGGGCGAAATTTCACAAAAGAATACATTTGCTGGACAGCCCCTGACCGCGGGGGCATACAGCCGTTCCTGCGACGGGTGGTGTTCTGGCTCCCGGTTCATTCTTCATCTACACCTTCCCGTTCTCCCTTGGAGAGCAGTGGCTTTAGGGCTCTGTCCATGACCAGAACCCTTGCGAGATGTCGTCCCCGGTTACAGCGGCGGGACCGCTACGGATTTTACCGTATTCCCTATCTGCCTCATTATCGGCAGAAACCATCGCATTTGCATACGGAGCATATAATGAACTGCAAACTTGTTTTTTCAAGTAATTGATTTTTTTTCGCAGCTGCGTAGATTAGAGTGGAGTCGTTAATTCATCAATATCCGTCTTCTAACCGCACTTTAACTGGGTCTCGGCGAAAAAAAATGAAAACCGAACAGAAAACATTTCCGATCAATCTTCTGCTCAGGGGCAGAAAATGTCTTGTGGTGGGTGCTGGGAAAGTGGCAGCCCGGAAAATAGGCAACCTGACGAGGGTATCCGCTGACATTGCGGTTGTCTCCCCCGGTGTCTCAAATGAAATAAAAGAACTTGTATCAAAAGGCGCCGTATCTTTAATTCAAAGAGAATACCAGGAAGGGGACGTTGACGGTTTTTTTCTGGTTTTTGCAGCCACTGACGACAAAAAACTCAATGCAAGGATACTGAAGGACTGCAATCACAGGAAGATCCTCTGTTGCGCAATCGATGAAAACTGGAAAGACGGGGTTTTCATTACTCCGGCAAGCATTGAGAAGAATGGCGTGACTGTTTCTGTTTCAACTGACGGCGCCGCCTGCAGACGCACAAGAATGATAAAGGAAAATCTCTCTCGCCATCTCGAGTTCACGGATAAGACTGAAATGATTATAATCGGTACTGACCAGAATTACATGTCACTGAAGGAAAGGGAACCCCTGCATCTTGTCGGTGACAAGTTCGACAATGCCGGGGAAATGCTTTCAAAGCTGATTGGCGTCCACGAATTCATGCTTATTAACACATGCAACAGAATTGAATTGGCCGCATTTATCTCTCCGTCGGAATCACTCGAGAAACTCCTGTTCAAGATTCTCGGCTTCGAAGGAATCAACGAGGACTCGTTTTATGTCAAGAAAGGCTTCGATGCGTTCGGACACTTCTCTTTCGTATGTTCCGGCCTCATGTCTCAGACCCCAGGTGAAAAGCATATAACTTCACAGCTTAAAAGCGGTCTGGACTACTGTAAAAACAAGGGGTGGGCCGGAAGCATGCTGCAGGACTGGTTTGACAACACCATGCATCTCTCCAAGCATGTCAGGCAGATTGTCGAACCGCTTTTCACGGCCTTTGAAATTGAAGATCTCTCCGTAAAATATATGAAGGACATTTTCCCGGACATGAAAAACAAGAATGTCCTGCTTATCGGAACTGGAATAATCGGGCAGGCGATTGCCGGAAAAATTGCAGATGAAGGATGTTCCTTGACCTGGTGCTACCACATCAATCCGCCATCCCTTGAAAAAGTCAAAGCCGGGAAAATGAAGATTTGCACGTTGAATGAAATAAAGGATCACCTTAATCGTGCGGATATAATAGTTTCCGTGGCTACAACTTCCGCATATCTCATTCACAGCGGACATGCCCCGTTCATGGATCAGACAAAGAAAATTCTCATCATTGACCTTGGCATACCGAGAAACGTGTCTCCGGAATTCAATAAACTCATTCCCGGTGTCGCAGTCGTTGACCTTGACGATCTCAAGCACTGGCACAGACGCGAGGCGATTGACATGTCCCGCCTTTTCGAATTGAGCAACAGGGTTGTTGATGAACACCGTCCGCAATTCGAGAAACTCATGAACGGTATAAGGGGCAGGTAAGCATGACTCGTCGCTCCGCATATGCGGGGCAAGTGCCCGATATTGGATATTCAGACGCCCGCCAGTGTGCCCTTGTATTTTTTCAGAAGCTCCCCGATTGAAGCTGTCACAAGCTTCTTCTTGCCGGATTTCATGATCATGCTTTCACCGGCTGTAACTTTTCCGACCTTGGCACAGGGAACGGCTTTAAGGATGTTTTCAACGGACTCCCTGTTTTTCGGGGAGACAGTCATAATGAAACGGCTGTTGCTTTCAGAAAAGAGGAGTTCGTGTCCTGTCATTTTCCCTGATGTCGGAATTTTGCCCATGTCAATTTCAAGTCCGAGCCTTCCCGCCATTGCGATCTTCGCAAAACCGGCTGCAAGGCCGCCGATGGCCGGTGTATGCAGGGAGTTCGCGAGCTTCCTGTCAGTCACCCTTGAAACCGCCTTGTATACTTTTATTGCGAAATCCGCATCCACTTTCGGAACGTTGCCTCCTGTGCCTCCGAGCATTGAGAAGAATTCGCTTCCGCCAAGCTCGGGCTTGGTGATTCCTATCACGTAGACAATGTCGCCCGGAAATTTCACGTCAAGGGTGACCGATTTGGAAATGTCATCCATTTTCGCTATGGTGCTGAACAGCACGGTCGGGGGAATTGATATTTTCCTGCCGCCCCTTGTGCTGTCGTTTTTCATGCTGTCTTTCCCCGAAATGCACGGAACCTTAAAGGCCTTTGTGTAGTCGTAAAGCGCCTGGTTTGCCCTGACAAGCTGTGCGAGCTTGTATTCGCCGTCCGGAGTTTTTTCGCTCTGGACGGGATCAGGCCAGCAGAAATTGTCGAGTCCGGCAATGTGCCCGAGTTTTCCGCCGACGGCAATAACCCGCCTTACCGCAAGATCAATTACGGAAGCCATCATGTGATAGGTGTCAATGTCGCTGTATCTGGGCAGAATTCCCGAGGAAAGGATGATTCCCTCCCTGCTGAGCTGTTCAGGCATTGTGACTGTCGCATCGCTGACTACGTCTCTGCATTTTCCGATGAACGGCTTGATGACGCTGAGACCTTTGACTTCATGGTCGTACTGGCGCGCCTTGTATTCATCGGAGCATATGTTCAGCCTGCCAGGCATTTCAACGAAATCCTTACGGAGGTCTCTTTTTGAGAAGTCCGGATCCTTATCAAGTGCGGGAGGATTCCATTTCGCCCTGAGTTTCATTCTCGGAAGGCCGTCATGCATGAACTCAATATCAAGATATGCAATTGTTTTCTTGCCGTAGAGGACATGGAACTTCCCGTTGTCCGTGAATTCGCCCATGGCTGTCGCCTCAACGTCCCTCAACTTCGCAAGTTTCATGAATTCATCCAGTTTGCCGGGAGGAACGGCGAAGCTCATTCTTTCCTGCGCCTCGGAAAGGATTATTTCCCATGGCTGGAGCCCCGCATATTTGAGAGGGGCCTTTTTTACATCTATTCTGCAGCCGCCGCAGAGTCCGGCCATTTCGCCGATGCTTGAGGACAGTCCGCCTGCCCCGTTGTCCGTGATGAAACGGTAAAGCGACTTGTCGCGCGCCTCGTAAATGAAATCGGACATTTTCTTCTGGGTTATCGGATCCCCGATCTGAACCGCCTGTGCCGGACTGTCCTTGTGAAGTTCTTCACTGGAGAAGGTGGCGCCGTGTATCCCGTCTTTGCCGATTTTCCCGCCTGTCATGACTATGATGTCACCTGGATTTATCTTCTTCTTGTGACCGGGTTTGCCTCCGATTTTCCTCGGAAGAGTCCCCACGGTTCCGCAGTAGACGAGCGGTTTGCCGAGATATCTTTCTTCAAAATATTCCCAGCCGAGCCCGTAGGGGATTCCGCTCTGGTTGCCGCCGTCGATTACTCCCTTATGAATTCCGTCCCTGAGCCGTCGCGGGTGGTGAAGCCCTTCCGGTATGTCCTTTTCTCTGGTGAACGGCGAGCCAAGACAGTAACCCCATGCATTTATCAGAAGGTTGGCGCCAAGTCCGGTTCCCATCGGGTCGCGATTCACACCGACAATTCCCGTCATCGCGCCGCCGTACGGATCGAGGGCTGAAGGGCTGTTGTGTGTTTCAACCTTGTACACCAGATCTATTTTGTCGTTGAATGCGATGACTCCGGCATTGTCATGAAAGACGGAGACAAGCCAGTCAACATCTTTCGATATTTCCTCAGTGCTTTTCTTGATGAAGGACTTGAAGCATGAGACGATATGGGATGTTTTACCGTTTTCGTCCACATATTCGATTTCAGCGTCGAAAATCTTGTGTTTGCAGTGCTCGGACCAGGTCTGCGCCAGAATTTCAAGTTCGGCATCCGTGGGGCGGTTTTTAAGTCCGGCTTTTCCGCGTCCCTTCGCCTTGCGGAAATAATCCTGAATGACCTTCATTTCGTCAAGGGTGAGGGCGAGTATGCCTTTCCTGCTGATGTCCAGCAGGTCAGAGTCGCTTACTTCAAGATTGATCTCCTTTATCTGTACATCGCCAAAATCTTTGACAAAGGGCGTGTTTGACGGGAGACGGGATTTTTCGAGTTGCCTTCCGCTGAAGACGGATACGGTTTCTATGAGTTCGTTTGCGAGGATTTTTTTTGCGATTGTCTCGGTGTCGTTCTGTCTGAGCTTTTTGCCGTAGAGCAGATATTCCACTGAACTGAAAACAAACTCGTCGTCACGCAGTTTTCTTCCGATGATGTCGCCAATGGCTTCGTGCGCCGAACGTCCGACATTATCCGTCACTCCGGGCCTGAATCCGACAACTATGAGCCAGTCGCATCCGGTTTTTCTTGTTTCTCCCGCAATGCCTTTCTGAAGCACGGGATTGGAAAGCTCCGCCGCAATTTTTTCAGATTGCGAGGAGGATATGTCCGCGCAAACAGTGTAAACATCTCTTGTCCTGACTTTTTCAACAGGAAGCTTCAGGAAGCTAAGTATCTGTTTTTTTACGGATTCGCCGCGGGAATCCCTCCATTTTTCATAATTGGCGACTTCTATTCTGTAATTCATGTTCACTCACCGGATTTCATTTTATTTTGGTAAAAATAAAATGTATGTTATTAATCACGAAATTCCACGAAAGTTATTAGAAATGTTTGTGTTCAAATGAAAATCTTCACAGACCAGTCTTTGGGATTATTGCCCTCCGAGTTTATTATCAGTCTTCTCCATTTGCTGCATATTATGTCCCTTCCCAGAACAATTGAATCAATTCCTGAATTTATTCCTGCAAAACCGACTTTGATTTTTCCTGTATTCCAGACAGGAGTTAGATTCTCATCAAGAAGAGATATTCCCAATGTATGTATGAAACAATGGGCTTTTCCACCAAAACCGCCTGCTTTTGCTGACAGGACGTTTTGCGATTTATTGGAATGACCCAGTTCTTCAAGGAAGGCTTTAGGGAGGATGGTAAAATCGGCTCCCGTGTCTACAAGCGCAGGATAGGGATTGCTGAAGCTGTCGATTTTAACAAGTATTAGTGGTCTTGGGATTTCACCATAACAGTCAAACGGATAAGTTAAAATATCCATGGTATTTTTCCGGAAGCTTTTTGCTGATGATCAATTCCGCTGAGGATTTTCTTGTTGATATTGTTTTTTTTATTTCAGACAGCTTCCGGCTGTGTGCTACGATCCTGCCGCTGTCAGGATCAACCGCGACAAAACTCTGCGGATGCCTGTCCTCGGCATTGTGCATGGCCTTTAATGCTTTCTGATATCTCGTATTGATGGGGTTCTTGATTTTCATATGACTTGAAGGTAATCAGGAAGGATTGAAAAATCAAGACAGAAAATTGCAAAAATTGTAAAAGAACTTCTCCGCTTGTACGGCTTCGGGGGCAAAAAAGTGCTTAATTGACACTTGTCACGCTGTCAAGAGCCTTCTGTGGCCTAGGAGTCTGTCGGACTTAGAAATTTTGTGGTAGTAGCTCGTGTTCGAGCGTTCTTAATGGAACCTGAAAACCAGGAATAACGCGCAAACATGCGCTACTACCAGCTAAATCACCCGCAGTCACGCCCATTTCTAAGTCCGACAGGCTCCTAGCGCAGCTTTTCCTGTCTTGCGGGAATACTTCCGCCGAGATTATCTGATTGCGAAGTGATTTCTTTACAGGGTCTTACCTGAAAAAAACATGTTCGAGGAGAATTTTTATTCCAATGCCGACAAGGATTAATCCGCCGAGCGCTTCGATTTTCTCCTCAAAGAAATGGCCCGTGAAATCGCCTATCATGACACCGATAAAACAGAGGACGAAAGTCACCGCCCCTATGATTGACACTGCGAGGAAAATGCTGCCTGAGAGGAGGGAGAGGGAGATGCCGACGGCAAAAGCGTCAATGCTGGTTGCGATTGAGAGGAAGATGAGGGTTTTAAGGTTTGTAGGATCAAATTTCTCCTCTTCCCCCTTTAATATGAAAGCCTCGTAAATCATTTTTCCGCCGATTGCCGTAAGGATGACAAATATGATCCAGTGGTCGAAACTCGATATGAAATCCTTTATGAATGTACCTGCGAACGCTCCGATGAGCGGCATGAAAAGCTGGAATATTCCGAAGAAAAAGGCTATGCGCAGGGCGTTTTTCAGCTTTGATTTTTTCAGGACGATCCCGCTTGCGATTGAAACCGCCAGCGCATCCATCGCCAGTGCAACAGCTATTAAAAGGATTGCATAGAAATTCATGGTTTGTCCTTGGTGTCTTTTTGTTCAAGAACCTGGAATCTAAACAGGGGCAGGCGGATTTGCAAGACGGGAAGATTTATGATGCTGAAATTATTTAAGCCGCAGCCGAGACGCATTCTGTTATATTTTCAAATCGAAGAGGTCGGGGGTGTCGTGAGTTTTTCTCGGAGCCGTTTTCACGGTGGGCGAGTGTGGGGTTTGTGTTTTAATCCAGTCTTCAAGTGATTGTATTTTCACGCCGTGGCTTCTGGCCTTGTCGAGCTTGCTGCTGGCGGAGGAGAGATCGGCGGCTACAAGCAGTGAAAGTTCTTTTGTCACCGCATCTACCGGTTCGTACCCTGATTCCCTTGCAAGGTTCTCGTAATAAGATCTTTGTTCGGGCATTTTGCCGGTGAAGCATATTGTCGGAGCCGATATTTTTACGCCGCCTTTCGTGGTGATAAGTTCGACCGAACCTAGAAGTTCGTCAAGAAAAGCCGACTGGCTGCGAAGTTCGCGGGAAATAGCATCCGAGCGTTCCGGCCCTATGCCGTCAATTGCGGAAAGCTGTTCAACCTTCAAAGTCCTGAGTTCTGCGAGCGTGTAGTTTTCAAGGATTTTCTTTGCGGTGTTTTTCCCGATTCCGGGAATATTGAGGGCTGCGAGAAGCGAAAAATCTTCGACTCGCCGGGCCGTCTGGATTTCCCTGATGAGGTTGCCTGCTGATTTCTCCTTGAAGCCTTCGAGTTTAAGTATGTCTTCGATTTCCAGTTCAAAAATATCCTTAAGTGTCTTGACACCGAGGGTGTTCATCATTTTCCGGATATTGGGTTCGCCGAGCCTTTCAATGCCGATATTCCTGACGGCGGCGAGGATGCGCTGGACTTTTGTTTCAGTGCATTCCGGATTGGTGCAGCGGAGTTCGGGTCCGTCGGTAATCAGCTTGCTCTTGCAGCATGGGCATTCGGCAATGATCGGCGAACGGCGTTTCCCCCCTTCTTCTCTGGAGACGATATATGGAATGACATCGCCGGCGCGTTCGACAATTACCATGTCTCCAATTTGAATATCCTTGTCAATGAGATTTTTGACATTATGCAGGGTTGCCTGTTTTATGGTGATCCCGCCGATTTCAACAGGTTCAAGCTGGGCGACGGGGGTGAGGCAGTTTTTGCCGAAGCTCCACATCACGTCGAGCAGCCTGGTCTTTCTCCTGACACCGCTGAACTTGAAGGCGATCTGTCCGCGCGGGTGGTGGGCTGTATTGCCGAGTGATTCGCCGTAGGCTTCATCTGCGAGTTTGATTACGAGGCCGTCCATGGGGTAGGGGAGTTCTTCGACTTCCTTCAGGATCTCCGGCCATTTTTCCGCGAACTCCGCAAATGTCACCGAATACGAGACAAGGTTGTAGTCAACAAACGTGAGTTTTGCACCCTGGGCGAGAATATCCCCGATTTCCTTGAGTCCCATTATTCCGGCGACTGCGTTCCTGGAATTCTTGTAGGTTTTGCCGTCTTTCCTCTTTATATGGGAATAGAGCGTTTTGAAATCATCGTCCCTGATGACGATTTCACCCCGGGCAGGCCTGTCCAGCTTCCCCTTATGCCCTTTTGTCTCCAGCTCGATCAGGGGAAGCTTGTCTGTGATGTTTTCGCCAATTATTCCATCTCCGCGTGTTGAAAGAACATTATTTGCGAAATTCGCGGAAATACCGTCCAATTTGGGTTGGATAAGGAAAACTTCATCATCAGATCTCTTTATCTCCGAAAGCCATTTCATAAGAGATTTTTTATTTTTTTTCTTTTCTTCAGGCGGAATATCTTCTTCCTTGAAGTAATAAACTTTATCCAGTGAAAGCATCGGTTTGTCAAGTTTCACTTTTCCGGTGCTTGCGACGGCGGGGGCGAGGACTTTCTGGAGCAGGGGGTGGTCCGGATTGAGGGATTCAAGCTTCCTGAGGAGCGCATCGTAATCCTCGTCGCTTATTTCGGGTTCGCCGATCTCCCAGTAGCGCCTGTTGTGGTATTCGATAGCTGCGACAAGTTCGGCTTCT
>JBAYFV010000081.1:0-12241 GCA_041666985.1 Victivallales bacterium | reverse complement strand
CTTCCTATTCTTGAAAGCCTCACGCAGAGGCGGCGCGAAACGAGGCGAGACGCAGAATCCGTTTCGGAGGACCAGAGAAAACAATACGACAATATCCAGAAAGCTTTGAAGATTCTGTGCAATTCGTTTTATGGAATGATGGGCTACCGGCATGCGCATTTTGCCGATTTCGCCGCCGCCGCCCGCGTAACGGCCAAGGGGCGAGATATCATGAAAACCATGATCGCCACGCTGGAGAAGACAGGCTGCCGACCGATACAGGCGGACACCGACGGCTGCTATTTCATGCTTCCCGGCAATATGCCTGAAACCGACGCGCAATTTTCATTGATTCAAACCGCTATGAAGGTGGCGCTGCCGGGTTATCTTGACGTTTCCATCGAGGGAACATGGCCGGGCATGCTCAGTCTGAAAAAGAAGAATTACGCGCTTCTCGAAAAGGACGAGTGTGTTTCCATAACCGGAGGGATACTGAAAAACAAAAGCGACGAGGGGTACGTGCGTCGCGCACTTGAGACAGCGGCGAAATGCATCCTGACGGATGACCTTTCCGGGCTGCAGGAATACATCCATTCCTTGCGCGCCGACATATCGGAGCGCAGGTTGCTTCTTTCTGATATTTGTTCCTTTGAAACAATAACCATGAACAAGAAGGAGTATCTTCAGAAGAAAGATTCCGGAACCGGGCGCAAGCAGATTTTTGAAAGAATGCTCTGGCATCAGGGCGACAGGGTGCTTTACATGGGTGGCAGGATTTCTTATTACCACCATGATAAAACCGATACCATTGACGAGTCAGGCGTGGAATTCTCGTGGTGTTTCGACCCGGAGCGCCCAGACTACGACGTCCCATATTATCTCGGAAGCCTGAACGACGCGCTTGGGCGGCTGCGGTCACTTTTTACACCGGAGCAATTCACGATGATTTTCGACAAGCCCGCTACCGAAATCACGCGACGTGTTGTGAAGAGAATCTCAGTCGGCGAGACCGTTGTGGGAAAGACTTTGAACGGCGGTCTCGAAAGATACATCGAGTTGTCAGCCGGATACAAGAAGGGAAAAGGTGTCAAAAGAAATGTCTTCGTGAAGTCGGATGACGCGGATACCGTGCGCGAGTTCCGTGAAAAATATTCAGACACCGATGTGTATTGCTCCACTTATGAATATCTCTGCGACAGTCTGCCTGCAAAGGGGCTGACTCGGTTCTGCCCAAAGAGAGGCAATTTCGTCATCGAACTCGAGTCGGAGACAGGAGAGCATGACCGGAATGTTGCAGGCGCCCTCGCCGCCGCGCGGCATTGCGCTGAAGTTATCGAGCGGTCTCTGGCGATTCCGCGCGATGCCGTATCTTACTTCTACAACGGCGGAAAAAGCTTCTACCTCTCGATTCCACAACATGTTCTTGGTGTTCCCGACTGCGTTGAACTGAACTTTATTTACGAGCGCGTCGCCCGGCGCATACGGGACAGCATGGATGAGATACATCGCGGCGCAATGGATATTAATCTGTACAACCACGACCGCCCGCTCCGCATTCCGGGGACGGCGCATCCAAAGCATGGCCTGTACAACACCCGGCTAACGCCTGATGAATTTTTCAATCTTGAGCATAAAGAGATCATTCGTCTTGCCCGGTTCCCACGCGAAGCGGCATCAGGAGAGCTTCCATTCAGCGACTCTGTTGTAACTCACGCGATAATCCATGACCTTACGAAAGACATCCCGCGAACTGAACATTATGATCCGACTTCGAAATCGCCCCGAATCAATATGCAGAAGAAAAACTGGCATAAAAACATAGCGGAATACCTCCGCGCACGGGGCGTCACCGTGACTATCCCCTGCGTGGAAACACTCGCCGCGCTGATTCAGTCGGGCGGCCACACTGGTTTCTACGGGCGTGCAAAGCTGATCACGGAGCTTCGCGCCACCGGAAAGTCCGAAGCGGACATCATCAGGTTATTCATGGACAGCCCTCATTTCATTGAGAAATATTTCGGCGATTTCGTTCTCGCTGATACTCGCCCGGAATCGGAGCGCAATGAAACAGGCTACATGTTGCGGAGGGATATCTGGGAGGACTATGAAATCATCAGTTGCGCCCACTGTCAGGAATGGTGCAGCCCCGGCGAATGCTATCGGAACATGAAGGTCTCCTTTTTCGATGAAAGCGGTTCCCCGACGTTCGGAGAATTCCGCGCGACAGCACAGGCGGACCTTGAGAGCGCTCTTTCAGAAATCATCGGTCTCGATTTCAATACAGGCGGTTTCATGAAGGTCAACATGATCGAGGCGCCGATGGCGAGCGGAAAAACCTATCAGGCGGTGAGCACTGCAATCACCCTTGCGAACAAAGAGAAAAAATCGCTGCTTCTCGCTCCGGATCACACCGTCTGCGGAGAAATGACCGCCATGTCATCCGGCATGGGACATCTTGATGCGGGCCGCAGGATTGTGCATCTCACCGGCAAAAATGAAAACTCATGCACTGATACCAGCGCAATGGTGGGTCCGTGCGCTTCATGCCGGTGCGGCGTGAAGGCATTCCAGAAAAAACACCCTGATTTTGTAGGGGAATTTCTTTCGGAACACGACGGTGTTTTCAGTCTCGATAGGATGAAATGCCTTATTGCGGCCATTAACCGAAAACTCGGCGGCAATGCTATTTGCCTTCGTACTCTTTCAATGATGCTCGCGCCGCGAGCTGAAGTCGTGTTTGCGCCTTTCATTTTCTTCATAGAAAGAAATCTCCGGGATGTATTTGAACCGCTGCCGCAATACATATTCGTGGATGAAGCCGACCTGTTCGCGGACCAGTTGATGGCGTACTGCCGCCGGTCCATTACCGTGGCGTTGCCGAGAACCGCCGCCTCCGGCTGCATGAGATTCTGCCGGAACAAGCGCTGTGAACACTGCAAACTTTCATACAGCAACTTGTTCGTGGACGGCGACATGGAACCGCGGGCGCGGGCGTCGGACAGTTCACGCTTCGATGATCCCGCCGATTTCATCGGCGCGCTTGAGGATGCGGCCCGGATGGTGCATGACGAAATCGGCCGGGGCGTCATTCGAGGAAGCATCTTTGACATGGATGCGGTATCGGAGAACATAAGACGCCTCAAAGAGTTGCTGAAACCGAAAAGCCACTATCGTAAACCGCACGAGGAATTCATAACCGTCGAGCAGCACCTGCGGCGCGAAAACAAAGCATTGTGCAATGCCGAAAACGATTTTAATATCGTCGTGGAAACCGGCCACATCTTCGGTAGCAAAGACGAGATCACGTCATACTCGGCTGTGAAGTTCAAAAAAGCGCTCCTGAAAGCTGATGCGGTCCAGTATGAAGAAAATATGCCCGAGGGCGAGGAAGATGCGGAGGAAAAATTCCGGTTCTCGGTGTCGAATATTTACGCGGACAGGGAGAAATATGCCTTCTACCGCGAAGGCGATTCCGTCTATAGAAACAACATCAACGTGTTTCTGAAATTTCTGGAGTTCTGCGAGAACGCCCCGGAGGACGGCGCGCTGCTTCGGCACATTCCGCGTAACGGAGAGAACGAGACTGCCTGCCGCATTACGTTGTCGTATCTCGACAGACAACATTTTGAAGAGATCGTTTTTCTGCTCCGCATTCACAGCGCAATAATGATGTCGGGCACATTCATAGAGCCACGCATGGCCGCCGCAGCGCTTCTTCTCGACGAGGAAGATGTCAACTATTTCAAAACATCTGTCCAGATGCATAATCTGGCAAAGCTGGTGCTGCATAATGTGAGACTCGGCAGCGCGCATGACGCGGGAAACACATGGGATAATCCGACAAAGCCAAAATCGCTCGACCATGCCGCCATATTCAACTTTTTCAATTACTGCATCCGGCTCACCGGAGGCGAGCGGCATCTCTACCTTTTCGCCAGAAATAAGAACAATGCCGGGGCGTTTTACGAGACGTACAGGCGGCACAGCGCGCGGATGCTATTTAAAGCGCAGCGGGTGGACACCAACAATAATCTGATCAGCGTATTGGATGACGATCCCCTGTTGCGTTCGGGTTCGGATGATGAAACACAGCCACACCTAGACTGCCAGAGCCGCATGATTATCGACAATTACCGGTCATCGCGGGCGCGCGGGAAAAACCTGCCGGGTTTTCAGTTGTCTGTCTCTGACGGCAACGGGCACGCGAACTTTGAGAGCTTTTTCGACTACGTCGCGGCAATCAACAAGGCAACCGGCATGACAATCACACTCGGCGAATTCCTTAACTACAACCGCAATCGCGCCGTGTGCCAGGCCATGCTGCGAACGCCCCGAAACGACCTGCACAAGCACCTGATCGTTTACAACGGTGACATGACGGAATTCGACGTGCCTAAATACCTGCGAAACAGGATGGTGCGCGCCGAAGATTTGTACGCGGACTTTGCTGATGGCGATAGGAAAAACCGCTTCCAGGAGCTGGCCGGAGAGTTTGGACCCGCCTCGCATCAGGAGAGCCAGATGCTCATGCTCGCGGAATATTTCCGGGAAATGATATCCGCAGGGTCCGCGACGGCAACAGCATCCGCGCCTGCGGATTCGGGTGCAGCGAATAACAATTTAAAAAACGATGCTTTTGACTCCATCCGTGAAGCGGCGCGCATTTGTCCGGCATACTCGGACACGATAATGGAGGGTATCGCGCGCGCGATTGAGAGAAACGGTGTTGTGACTTCCGGGGATGTTTGCGGCAGAAAGCAGGACTGGTTTGCCATCCTGAACCACCTCGTGGAAATCGGCCTGCTGGCGAAATCCAAACGGGGGCGCGGAACGGTATTCATAATGGCCGGGCAACCGGTTCCCGAAATGGGGGGAAATCCGAATGAGTAAGCATTTTCAATGTTGCGGGAACCACTTAAAAACTCTCTCCCAACTGGTTCCCAAAACGCGACCTTTCTTAACTATATATTCAGAAAGGTTTCATTTTGGGAACCACTTCCCGCGCATTATTGAGCATTATAAAGAACTTTTGCAACACGGCAGTTTTGTGTATGACCAGACACACGATTGTCTGGGGCCATGCGCTTTTAAGGCCATTCACCGGCAAACGTGAATGTCGTTTTTATCGTTGTTGGCTGGTGCGGTTGCGTTTCGCAACGGCCCTGAAATCCAAAATCGGAGGTGCTTTTATGTCAGTGGAAGTTTTTGACAAATCACTCATCGGAAGGTCAACCGTGCTGATCGGTTTCACGCTGATCAGCATCATCAGAAAGGGCGACGATTATTTCATCGATTCGCGGCTTTTCGACGAGGACAGGCCGCAGCCGCTTAACGCGACGATGAAAGCGGACAAGCAGCGGTTTCGGAAAATAATCAAATGGTTTCCGGCCGTCTGCAGGAACCTGATCGAGAAAACCGTGATCGAGAACAGGGATGCTCTTTTCATCGATCCTGCCGTCATGAACATGGAAATTACCGGTGTCGCCGGGAAAATCGTATGGTCTGATGAAGTCCAGCGGTGTGTATTGAAAGTGGAGAGAATCCTTTGCGATATGGCGGCGGCGCCCTCGAGATAAAAACGATTCTGATTAAGGAGTAAATAAAAATGAAGAAAACACCTAAGAATTCTGTCAGAGAGAAAGAAAACGTAGTTTATATCTCAAGCACGGAAGGTCTCGGGGCCGTATTGGCTCCGGGTTCATTCGCGGACATTAATGTTTATGACGCGATCCCGGGTTCATGGGAAGAAAAGGCCGCGCAAGCGTGGCATTATTACAAGTATGAGCCTATCGTGAACAATATCATCAACACTTGGCGCACATTCGCGCTCGGCGATTCTGTAAGGTTCGTATGCGACAATGTGGATTTGACTGCCGAAGTCCGCAAATTCGCGGAGCGTGTGAATCTGAACACGCTTTTGAAAGACAGCATCATCAATCTGCTGGTGACGGGAGACGCCATCTGCTGGAAGGGTTACAACAGCGATGGCACGGATTTCGACGAAATCGTATGCGTGAACCCAATCTCCGTCCAAGTAAGATACGAGGGCCGCAAATTGGCAGAGGCAACACAATTCAAAAACGCCGCTTACAAGGAAGATTCGATTCCCCTGCCGTTGAGCCGCGTGCTTCATCTTCGATGGAATGTCACGTCGGATTCGCCCCGCGGAAATTCGATGGTGCTGTCGGCGTTCCATGACATCGAGCTTTTGCACGATTACCGTAAAGTCCAGGAAGCAATAGCCAAAGGTTGGAAAACACCGCTACGGCTTGTGCAGGTCGGTGGTGTTTTCGGAGACAAGGTAATAATGCCGGACGATCATATGCTCAGGGCCGTCCGCGACATGCTGAACAGGGTTGAACTGAAAAACGGCACGGTTATCCCGCCTTATATCAAAGTCAGCACTTTCGGCGCTCGGGGTGACATCGGCAACATCGAGGAGAAAATCAGGGAAGTGCGAAGCAATGTCATGGTGGCGCTGGGGATCAGTCAGAGCCTCGTTACCGGCGTGAGCGCAAACTTTACAAACACAACTCTTGCATGGCGCAAGACTGTCATCATGCTCAAGGAAATAAGGCAAATGGCGCGGGAAATCTTGAACTGGGTGTTCTCCGACTGGCTTTCAATGAAAGCCCGTGAAGACAACAGTATCCATTACATCTTCGATGATTTTGGATTGACGAACGATATTGATATAAAAAAGCTGGAGCTTGCGCTTCTCGACAGAAAGATAATATCACGAGAGACGTTCATGCAGAAAATGGGACTGGACCCTGACATGGAAAACGCGATGATAAAAAAGGAAGCGGAAGAGGACTTGCATTTTGATAATGCTGACGTTCTATTGATGCTATATGAAAACGGCATAATTTCGGCTGAAGCAGTGCGGCGGCGGGTGGGTTTGAATGAAAAAGCCGGGACCACTATAAAAACAAAAGAGGAATAGATGTTGCGGCAAGTTACTGGGAAAGGTCGGCCATCCCAAAAAAATCCGACACCCCTCCCGCGCGAAAAACAGGTAGGGTGCGACGCCCTGCATTTATGCGTCGAGCTTTGAAATTTCATTTTTCAAAAGGGATGAAAATGTTTTTTTCGTCACAATAATGTTTGTATCGTCGCAACCCCTGGCGGCGTCATTTTCCGTCGCAGGGCGTCATCCAAACCTTGGCGTGATCGAAACGTCGCATCATTTCAGCGGCTTCCTTGAGGGTTTTCCCGTCATAGAGCCTGATGTCGGAGACACCGCCCACGGCCTGATACAGAAGAGATAATGTGTTGACCGCCTTCCAGAACTGTTCAGGTGGTGCTTCTTTCATTTCCATTATATTGAGTTTACGGTTACAGGTTTTGTCCGGGCCGATTTCGCCCTCGTACATCACGGCGCTGATGTTTCCGGATTTCAGTCGCTTGGAAATGACGCGCCTGACATGGTTGTTGCCGGTAATCGAGAAATCCACGATGGCGAACAGGCACTCATCCGGCTCATTGATAACTATGAGCGGATTAAGCCGCTCGATGTCGTGATCTAACTTGCTGTCCTGCTGTTTCTTCTTTTTCTTTTTCATTCCGTCTCCTCTTCGTCTACGTGGTCGAATTCCGGCATGTACTCTGCGATGCCTGCCTTTTCTTTCATCATGTTGAGCCACTCGAGGCGCGTGAGTTTCGCCGCTCGGCGGATGTCATCTCCTGTCAGAAGACCAAGTCGTTTGAAGTGTCCCATCACTTCGAATGCGTTGGTGTTTTCAATGTAATCCACGATCTTCTTTCGCGGGTCTCTCAATTTTCGCGCCTCCGTTCCATAATCATGCGCGCCTGATAGGATGTGCCGCGTTATGTCTGGAGAGGTCGACTAACCCCTCGAAGGTGGTGCCGGAGTCGAAACACGCTGGGCATATCGGCATATCAACTATATTTCCATCGTGTTCGATTCTCAAAAAGAAACCTCCTGTCTCAAATTCCCGTGTACAGAACGAGCAGGTGAATCGGTTTGAATACGGATTCTTTCCGAGCTTCACTCTGATTTTCATTTCTGTTCCTTTCTTGCCAGGCCTGTCCGCGACAGTTCATTTATCAGCGCCCGTGCTCTTTCGTTTTCCGTTTTGCCGGACACATCGAGTCCCACTCCGAAAAAGCACCATGCGTTCCGGACAACCATTTCCATGTAGGCTTCCGCCGTTTTGAATTCTGTGAACATCGATGCGCCCTTCATTTTCTCGACAACGCCGAGAGACGTGCGTGCCTCGAACGATTCTCCATCCTTCAAGGTTATTTTCATTTTCCGCAACGCTCCTTATGCTGACTGTCGGCGCGCCGGGTTTTTCCACGCGCTGTCACCCTGCAGCCGCGTGAGCAGGTGCATCCGCACGTTGTGGTGTTCCGGGCCGTGCAGTCCGAGCCCGTGGCTGATGAATACCCGGAAATCGAATTTGCCGCTGCCCGCTTCGTAGTTCCGCTTCTTGGCGCTTGCAGCCTTTGTGTTTATCGCTTTTGCCGTCAGCGCCATGCAGAAAACAATCCACGCTCTCAATTCTCCTGCGTGAATCCGGTTGTTTGCGAATTGAAAAAGCCGAAATTCCACAGCGTCGCGATAGAGAAGGCCGTTCAAATTTAGCGCAGCATATCTGGAGTCGTGTTGGCGAGACGGCGTCGCGTTGAATCTGCCGTACCACCACTTGTTGAGTTCATTCATATCGCCCGGTTTACGCATCGCGATCTTCTGCGCGAATTCGCCACGCATCTTTTTCGCATACCGCTCCATCCGTTCCTTTGTGACTCCGAATGCGGCAAAGATAAGGTCTTCATGTTTGCAGAATATTCTCGCGAGGTTGGTGGCGGCTCGCGCATTGAGATCGGGATGCGACACGTGGATATGTACCGCTGTTTTATCGTCCACTCGTGTCCCGGCTCGGCGCACCGCTCGAACAACTTCCTGTAATTCAGGTAAATCTTCAAACGAAAGTATCGGTGTGTTGATTTCCGCGCGAAGATGCTGCGACACGTTTATGAGAGAGGCATCCGAAACAACCCGCCACATACGGCCTCTGGCGTCAACGAGTTCATGTGTGTCGAGATCGGATGACGGAACGCGGACGATTTCGCCGCCGCCGACAACGCTTCGAATAGATTCCGCCACCTGCATCCGGGTGCGCCCTATAAGCTCTATCTCCACGCCGATCTTCACTTCCTTGTAATCCACTTCCATGCGGCTCTCCTTTCCTATGTAAACGTCCGTTTATTTGCGAGCCTTTTCAAGGCCTCACCAGTAGGCAACATCGGTGCGGATAAGTCAAGTCGTAATCCACATTAAAGTGGCATTTGGAGACAGATAAATATCTGCAATCTTTTTTTCAAAATTGGCTTGGCTTATTTCGATTGTCACCGCACCCTTGTGACTGCGTTACAACGGAAACGGAGGCGAAGAAACATGAAAAGAATCATCGGACGCAAAGCGCGGTACACAGGCAAAGAGCAGAACCTCGATAAGGTCGTAATCGTTGCAGCCATGATTTCGCGGGGCGCTAAGGACCCGGATGAGCATCTGTACTTGGATAACGACAAGGACATCGCTGCTGCCGGGGGCGTCGCGCCCACGGATCGTGTTGAGGTCAGACCGATCCATCCGGACGGAAGAGTCAGTTGGATCACCTGCGACCCGCTTTACCGAGATTTGCGCTTCATTGATTGACTCTTTTTCAAAGAGAAAAACGCCCCAGTGAAAGAAAGGAGGTGACCATCTTGCCGAAACCCACCATAGAGACCGCCCGCGAAACCATGAGAAGTCTCGGAATGCATCCGGACCGGTGGGGTCATTATCAGGTCGGCGAATACCGGTTCAAGTTTCAGAAGCAGAGCATACGCATCGAGAAATGTTTCCGGTATGAGTCCGGCGGCCGCGGGCGCATTCACACGCGCTCTTATTTTTACTCCCGGCTTGCCCCGGGCCAGCTCGAAGGAATCGTCAAATTTCTAACCAACAAAGGAGGCCATGCACATGGCAACGAAAAAAGCGAAGGAAATCACGTTTGAAAAGGCAGTACCCGCATTCCTGCAGTATCTGAAAGACGAGGGCAAGAACGAGCGCACGGTCGAGGTGTACGGACGGTGCCTCGATAATGTCACCGCCTACTTCGGCGCGGACAAGCCGCTTGAAAAACTCACTCCGGCAACCATAGGGACATTCTTCAAATCCGACGCGCTCCTCAAAAAGCCGAACGGCAAGGCGAAGAGCGAAATTACGGTCGTCCAAAACAAGAGGGTTTTTCGCATGATGCTCGTCTGGGCGCAGGAGAAGGGATACCTCTCGGAAGTCCCGCTTCCGAAATCCGAGATGAAGGGAGACAAAAAGAAAGATGGAAACAACACCGGCGACAACGAGCCCACTGACACTGCGCAGGGCAATTGAGCTTTTTGAAACCAAGCTCCGCGCGGATGGGCGGTCGCCGCACACGGTGTCGTCTTATCTCCGGGACCTCGGGCAGATGGAACGGTTCTTTGCATACCGCGCCGTCTGCCCGGCAATTTCCGGCATTACGCCCGAGGCGCTGAGCGACTTCCTCGTCTCGCCGCTCGCCGTCCAGACGCCGGACGGAAAACCCAAGGCGAAGATTACGGTCAATCGCGCCAAGTGCGCACTCCGAGCGTTTTTTTCATGGCTTTATGCAAACGACCACATCGGGGCGAATCTTGCGGCAGGTTTGAAAATAACGCGCACGGAACGCAAACCTCCGACGTATCTCACCGAGGCGGAAGCGAAGCGGCTGCTGAAGACCATCCAGACACGCACCGGTGGTATCGCACGGCGCGACACCGCCATTTTCGACCTGTTTCTAAAAACCGGCATCAGGCTGCAGGAACTCGTGAATCTGGACGTGGATGACATCCGACTTGACGAGAAGCGGCTCATCGTCCGGCACAGCAAGGGCGACCGGCAGGTGGCTAAATTCCTGAACACTCCCCTCCGGCAGACGATGAAAAGATATCTGGCAGAAAGAAAGAAGGCGCCTGCCGATTCCACGGCGCTGTTCCTCAGCAACCGGAACGAGCGGATTTCGCCGCGCCAGATCGCGTTCCGGCTGGATTACTGGTTGAGGGAATCGGGCATCAACAAAAAGCTCTCACCGCACGGGCTGCGGCACACTTTCGCCACGAGCCTGTTCGCAAAATGCAATGACCTGCTCGTCGTGCAACGGGCGCTTGACCACAAGAACCTTGAAACCACGCAGATTTACACCCACATCAGCGACGAGCGGTTCCAGGAAGCGTTGGAATGCTTATGAAAGGAGCGCCGCATGGAATCCTCGGATAACATTTCATACGAACTTGCCGTCGCCGCCAGAGACCTTGCAAAACGGTTCCTCTACAGGTATGTCGAGCGCGGCGATTCTTTCGAGAGCTTGAAGGCGTCCCACATGGGGATGGGATGTATGAAAGAGTCGGTCTGTATCGGCGGCTGGATGGACGGCAAAGCATGGACGACCGATTACATCCTTGTGTCGAAAGTGGACGGGCACACCGTCAATCTTCGTTTCAAACTCCGTGATATCTATCGGGAAATCGAAGGGGGGATAAAGACCGCCGAGGCACTGGAGGACTTCAAACTGGAACCCGGATAGCACCCGGAGCGCACCCGCCGCCCGCCAGAATCGAGACCGCGCCCCGGTCTCTTTTTTGTTGGGAAAAACAGGCGTCCAGACATTTCCACTTTGAAACGTTTCAAGTGACATGAAATTAATTTCATGTTCCCAACCGCCCCAAAACGACAAAACCGTCGCCAACGGTAATCGGAACCGGTCATTCCACACCGCTCATTCACACTGGTGTGAATGCCATTGAAACCGGTGTGAATCCCTGTTGAAACACGTTAAAACCCTATTGAAAACCGTTCGTGTGAAATTCAGTAAAAAACACCCTGTTTTTGCCCTCCGATGAGCCTCAAAAACCGCTTCCCGGCCACGTCCAAACGACCCTTTTCGGCGGCTGCGACCAGCTTCAAAAACCGCCGTTTCACTTGAAACGTTTCAAGTGGGGGTCTGCCGAGCCGCCGCGCCAATAAAACAAAATCACAAGTATTCATGGGCCTTTTTATATTTCTGGAACTTCCGATAATGCGTATTATCCGCAGTTATGGCACATCGCAAGGTTCAAAAAGCTTGAGTCTGTCGCGCTTTTTGTGTACCCGGCTACCACCTCAGACCGTATTATCTGAAGTTCTTTTTTCGTTTTTCGGCACACAGCGCCGGGTTCTCGCGCCCCGCGCCGTTGG
>JBAYFV010000080.1:0-12255 GCA_041666985.1 Victivallales bacterium | reverse complement strand
CAGAATACGAACCAAACTTCAAAATCTTCGCAATCTATACGCAATTTTAAGTTTTATAGAGTACTAGTTCAGCAGAAGCTGCGGAACCCATCTTTTCTCTATTAAATCAAGCGAGCCGTCTTTCTTCATCTGCTCAAGGCACTTGTTCATGGTGTCAAGAAGGGTCTTGTCGTTTTTCCTGACAGCCCAGCCGAGATATTCTTCAGTAAGAGGATCGAGAAGTGCTGTGAGTTTGCGGTTTGACATATCCCATACGACGGGGGCATCGATTATGAAGACGTCTATTTTTCCGTCGGTAAGCGCTTTTATGCCGTCCGAAGTCCTGGCAAAAGATATTTTTTCAGCCTTGGCGCATTTTGCAGTGACAAAGAAGTTTCCTGTTGTTCCACTGATAAACCCGACTTTTTTATCTGTGTTAATGACCTTGCCGGCAGATGAAAACTCTTTTATGTTGTCAGTCCTCACTATGGCCATCTGTCCGACTTTTATATAGGGGTAGGTGAAATTGACCTTCTTCTTTCTTTCCTCGGTGATTGTCATCCCGGACATGATAATATCTATCTTTCCAGTCTCGAGCGCCGGTATCAGATCGTTCCATGGAATTTCTGTCACCACCATCTTTGCGCCCGTAATACTGCCGATTTTAGCCGTAAGATCCGGCTCTAACCCTTTAATAATCTTTCCGTCCTTGAAAATGAGGGGCTTGAAATTCGCCTCAACTCCGACTCTGATTTCTTTCCTGTTGAGCATTTTTGAGATTGCGGCATTCTTTTCAGAAGCGCAACCGGCGGTGAAAACCGCCAGAACCGCAGTAAAAACTGTCAGTTTGATTAATCTCATAGTCATTCTTACTCCTGTGTTTTTTTTATACTGGAAACTAACGTCTTGTTTTAATATTTTCAAATTTCAAAAGGCTTTCAATCCAAAAAGCTTGTGATATATTCAGCCTGTTGTTTAACCGGGAGTCAAGGAAATGCCCAAATATAAAGTACTGGTGATTGACGATGAATATTCCCTGCTCAGGCTGGTGCAGATGCTTCTCACGCGGAAAGGCTATGAAGTCAGCGTTGCGCTGTCGTCACAGGATGGAAGAAACCACCTTTTGAAAAACGGGGCGACCGACGCAATTGTCCTCGACCTCATGATGCCGAAAGAGAGCGGTTTTGCATTTCTCGAATGGAAGGATCTTCAGTCGGAGGAAATAAAAAAAATACCTGTGATTATTGATACGGCCAAGAACCTCAAGGAAGAGGAGTTGAGTTTCCTCGCACCAAGATGTGCGCGGATTGTTCTGAAGGAAATGAATTTCACTGAAAACCTCACTGCGCAGATTGATGCCATCTTCAAAGACAAGCCCGCCGCCGCGCCCTCATGAGTTTGCCCGTGGTCCCTATTGCATTTGCTTGTAGCACATGTTTTGGTAGTGGGCGGATTTTATACGCTGTTCTTAAAGGCAACGCGCAATAAATTGCGCTACTGCTAACTGTTTTTCAAATCCGGCAACCTCCAACGTCCGCCCCGCTTTACACTCCGCACGGGCGGGGTATGCTTCAGCAGCATCGGGATGTGCTTCTTCATGCTTCTGAAGCCGAGACTGCCGTAGAACTTTTCAGTGCCGGGTTCTGCGACAAGCGCAATCCAGTCAATGCCGTCTGATTGCAGATGTTCCACTATTTCCCTTATGATTCCGGCGCCGATGCCGTGTCCGCGGTATTTTTTCAGGACAACGACATCCTGAATATAGGCGTCGCTGCAGCCGTCCGAAATTCCGCGCCCCATTCCAATCATTTTATTCTTGTGGAACGCTCCGGCAAAGCAGTATGTTTTTTTTACAATGCGGTCGATGAATGAAGTGTCTTTGGAATAATCGGGCTTCCACCAGCCGGCTTCCTTGTAGAGGGCTATAATCTCTGCGCGGCCGGCTTTGCGGACGATTCTGATTTCAACTGGAATTTCATTTTTCACTTACCGGCAGGTTTCAGCTCCCCTGCCAGAAGTCCGTTGATTGAATTTGCGGCGCGTCTGCCTTCCCCCATCGCGAGAATTACGGTCGCAGCACCGAGAACAATATCACCGCCGGCAAATACACGGTCTATCGAGGTCTTCTGGTTTTCATCGACAATTATATTCCCCCATTTCGTGGTGTTGAGGCCGTTCGTAGTCTGCTTGATGAGGGGATTGGAATCGTTGCCGATTGCGACGATGACAGTGTCGAATTCGCGCATGAATTCGCTGCCTTTTATCTCGACCGGTTTCCGGCGGCCGGAACTGTCAGGTTCACCGAGTTCATAGCGGAGGCATTCCATATGCGTGACACAGCCGTATTCGTCTCCAGTCAGGCGTTTCGCGTTCTCAAGCATGTGGAAAATAACGCCTTCCTCTTTCGCGTGTCCGACTTCCTCGACTCGCGCGGGCATTTCCTTTTCGGTGCGCCTGTAGATAAGATGAACTTCTTCCGCACCGAGCCTGACGGCTGTCCTTGCGGCGTCCATCGCCACATTTCCGCCGCCGAGAACCGCAACCTTCTTTGAAGCGTAAATAGGCGTATGCGCCTTTTCCCTGTTGTAGGCCTTCATCAGGTTTGATCTTGTCAGATATTCATTTGCGGAGAAAACTCCGACCAGGTTTTCACCTTCGATGTTCATGAATTTCGGAAGGCCTGCGCCGGTGCCTACGAAAACCGCGCTGTATCCGTCCTTGTCTATCAGATCCTGCAGCTTGCGTGTCCTGCCGATGACGAAATTCGTCTTGATTTCAACGCCCATCGCGGTAAGCGTGTCAATTTCCGTCTGCACTATTTTCTTCGGCAGGCGGAATTCAGGAATGCCGTAAATCATGACTCCCCCGGGCTTGTGGAAGGCCTCGAAAATCGTGACGGCATGTCCTTCCCTTCTAACGTCGGCCGCGACGACAAGACTCGCCGGGCCGCTTCCGATGACGGCGACCTTCTTGCCTGTTTCAGGCTTGACTTCCGGCGCCTTCGTCTTCCCGTTTTCGCGTTACCAGTCGGCCACAAATCTTTCGAGACGGCCGATTGAGACTGATTTTTCAACGTCCTTCAGCGATCTTCCGACGGTGCATTTTTCCTGGCACTGGATCTCCTGCGGGCATACGCGTCCGCAGACGGACGGCAGAAGGCTGTTGCGTTTGATTATGTCGATCGCCTTCTGAAAGTCGTTTTGCGCAATGGCATCTACGAATCCCGGAATGTCAATTCTGACGGGACACCCGTCCACGCACTGTGCGTTCTTGCATTTCAGGCAGCGCATTGCCTCCACTCTTGCCTGTTCAATGCCGTACCCCAGGGCGACTTCGGACATGTTTGTCCTTCTCACATCGGGATCCTGCGTGGGCATTTCCTGGGCGGGGATGGCAAGCCTGTCCTTCGGTTTAAGAGGTTCAGTCCTGGAGTTTATGGCATCGAGTTCCTTTTTTGCGAGATTCGCAAGTTCTTCGGCGGAATGATGTTTGTGCGTGTCAGTACTCACTGGCGGCTCCTCGCGTTTTCGATCTGCTGATCAAGCTTGCATCCCTTCTCATCAAGGTGTTTCTCCTGTTTCTTATAGGAATTGAGCCTCTTTATCATATTGTCGAAATCAACGAGGTGCCCGTCGAATTCCGGGCCGTCTACGCAGACAAATTTTATTTCTTTTCCTACGGTCACCCTGCATCCGCCGCACATTCCGGTGCCGTCAATCATGATGGTGTTGAGGGATACCACTGTCGGAACATTATAGGGCTTTGTGGTGGCGGCGCAGAATTTCATCATGACCGGAGGTCCGATGGCGACCGCCAGATCCGGCTTCGGATTTCGCCCGCAGAGTTCCTTCAGAGGTTCAGTGACAAGAGACTTCCTGCCGTATGAACCATCGTCGGTGCAGATGATAAGCTCATCGGCAATTGCACGCATTTCATCTTCCATTATGACGAGATCCCTTGTTCTCGCGCCGATAATCACAATCAGCCTGTTGCCGGCTTTTTTCATTCCCTGGGCAATGGGATACATTGGTGCGACTCCGATTCCGCCGCCTACGCACACGACAGTTCCGAATTTCTCAATATGCGTGGGGCTGCCGAGGGGGCCGACTAGATTTGCTATCCTGTCTCCGGCATTGAGCTTTGCCAGATCCTTTGTTGTTTTGCCCACCGCCTGGAAAATAATTGTTATTGAGCCTTTTTCTGTATCCGCATCCGCAATGGTCAACGGTATCCTTTCCGCGTATTCATCTCTGAGAGACAGAATGATGAACTGCCCCGGGTGTCTTTCCGAAGCGATCAGGGGCGCCTCGATCCGCATCCTGAAAACATTTTCCGAAAGCTGTTCCCTGCTTAATATCCTATTCATTTTCCTTTAGTTCCCTTATTGTTTCGATTTCATTCCGGCCGTAGCGCTGGGCGATATACCCGGGACCGCCCTCGTCCGGCTGTTCAAGGATAATCTCAAGATTGTTCTGCTGACGGATCTTGCCGCGCATTTCCCTGCCGTTCTTCAATTTCACATATGTGTCCGCAATCCACATGGTTATCGGTTTTGGCCTGGTGATTTGCCCCTTTGTAACTTTTACTTTAATCTCTTTTTCAGTCGGGACTGCGCGTTTGTGCGCGATTTTTATTGTATGCTCCTGGCTGGAGAGACTGCGGATTTCAAACACCTTGGATGTCAGCTTGTCCTCTCCCTCCGCGGAAACCCCGAGTTTTCTTCCGTCAATATAGATTGTTACGCCGGGAGGATTTGCAACGAGGTCGATTCCGCCCCAGTTGCTGTCAAGGCTGATCAACACGTCGGAGGTTTCGCCTGCGGTTATCTTGACATCCTTTTCCACGGGATCACGACCTTCTTTTTCAACTTTGAGTTTATAGTCGCCGGGTTGGAGGTCTTTTATTTCAACAGGGCTGTTCTGATATTGCCGGTCATTCAGTGTGACAGATGCGCCCGGAGGATTTGTCTTGACATTGAGATTTCCGGGAAGAAGCTGAAGCGTGACGGCGACATCCTTTTTTGCGTCCTTTGTCACGACAATGTTCTGTTCGTGGGTGTTATATCCTTTCAGTTCGACACGTATCTTGCGTTCACCCTGTTCTATTTTCTCCGAAAACGGAGTTTTCCCCCGGGGTTTACCGTCAAGGAAAACATTTGCACCGTTCGGGATGCTTTGGATTTCAAGAGTCCCCATGTTGGAAAAGAGATTTGCGGATGCAACCTGTGGCCGGGCGTCTTCCACGTTCCATGCAACTTCTTGGGTTATGCAGCCGGGTTTGCTTAGTCTTGCGGAGTGTTTCCCTGTTGTCTGGTCGTGAAGGATGATAGGAGTCTGCCCGACCTGTTTGCCGTCTATTTCGACAATGGCCCCTTCCGGTTTTGATTCAATGAGCACTGATGAAGTTATTGGCGCAAGGTCTATTTCAATGTTTTTCCTGTCTCCGGCATTCGAGACTATTTTCTGCCAGTCAGACCTGTAATGCGGCTTGGACACTTCCATTATATGGGCGCCAGGGGCGATCTTGACGCTTTTCGGCGTCAGTCCGACATCCTTGCCGTTGATGGTTATTTTAGCCTCGTCCGGTTTGCTGGCGATGTAGAATTCACCTCTGTTGTCAACCGTTTTCTTGGGAGCGCATCCGGCCGCGAAAACAAAAACAAGGGAGAACATTGCTGTTCCGAGCATATTGAATGTCTTCTTCATGTCAAATCACTTCTTCTTTCGTTGTCTTAACAGGTCTTCAATGGCGATTATTTTCTTTCTTGCAAACTCGTAATCGGGTTTTTCAGGATTGATTTTGGCTTTTATTTTCTGGTAATTCTCCTTGGCGTCCGCCCATTTCGAAAGACGCAGATTTCTCTCCGCATCGCTCTTTAGCGATTTGATCTCGTCGTCAAGTATCTTTGTCGCCTCCTGGGAGTGCTGATAAGCCATGTCATACATATCCGGTTTCGGCTCGAAGCATTCAAGGTAATCAATGACAAGGCCGTATTTTTGGATGGACAGCCGCAGGTTTTCATCTTTGGACTGATAGTTTTTGAAGAGCATTTCGGCATTTCTGAATTCTTCCGCAGCCTTGTTTTTCATTTCGTCGGCGGTGAGGGATACGGTTGGAATGCTGAGGGTGTTTTTTGAAAAGTCCTCGAGGATGTTCACGGCCTCCTTGAAGGAAGTGGGTTCAAACGTGTTTTTTATTCTTATGCTGTTGAGGTTGTTTCCGAAGGCGATTGTCAGCATTTTCAACTCGTCGGTTCCGTCCGAGGAGATACCGGACTGCTGCTCTGCGAGGTTCATGAAGTCGGTTTCCTTCAGTTCCTGCTCAAGCTTCTGCAGCGATTCGCGGTCAATCTTTTTTTCCCTTGTGAACCTGATCTGGTGCTTCAGGTCGTCCCTTGTCACGGAGATGGTGTCGTCCCGTATTTTAAGTTCATATCTGAATATGTTGTCGGAGGTTGATATCTGTTTTTCATAGCTGACCATGAGGGAGGCGACATTTGATTTTACGGCTGTCTGCGGTTTTTTGTTCTTCTCGGCTTCGTTCTGGATTTTGTCGAAAAGCAGGAAGATGAGAACCAGAAGTACGGCGGCCCCTATTACAATAATGTAAAAGAGCATGCTGGCATGTCGCTTGCGTTCCCCCTTGTCCTCTTTTTTTTTCGCGAAAAAATCAGTTCTGTTGACGATTCCGTCCTCTTTCGGTTTCTCCGGGGGCTTTGTTTTCTCATCTCCCGCGTTTTTTTCGGAATCTTTAGACGAGAAGAAATTCAGGAAGGATTTTTTCTCTTCCCGGACTGATTCGGATTTAGCGGATTCGACGGTGGTTTTTTCAGGCGGGACGACCTCGTGTTTTTCCTGTGCCGGGGAGACCGGGGGAGGGGAAATGTCAGGCACAGTCATTTTGGCATTTGGGGAGGTTCCGAAAAGCAGAATCTCCTTGCCGATCCTTATACTGTCTCCTTCTCTGAGCTGGACTTCGGCGCTTATTTTCACGTCATTGAGTTTTGTGCCGTTTGTGCTTCCGAGATCCCTGAGAAACCATTCACCGTCTTTGAATTCGAGTTTTGAGTTGTACCGGGAAGACGCTTCGGAGTCGAGAATGATGTCGTTGTCGGTCTCTCGTCCGATACTTACACCCGGAGGGATAAGCTCATAAGACGAGCCCTTTTTGTTGCCTTCTATGTAAAAGAGTTTCATGCTTGTTCCGACATTTCCCTTATTTGAAATTTAAAAAACCTCCTAACTATACCATCCCCCGAATATTTTTCTTCCTTCGATATATAAAAAATTAACGCTTTGATTTTTTTGTCCTTTGGCTTAGATTATGATTTTAATTCAAAGTCAATCAAGGAAAACTCTGGAAATTGACATGCGGCGTGCGAAAGTAGATTATTGAAAATCTCTTTGCGGGTGTAGCATAGTGGTAATGTTCCAGCTTCCCAAGCTGGCCACGAGGGTTCGATTCCCTTCACCCGCTCCATTTTTTTTACGGTCGTTTCGCAGATCCGGGGAATCGGGCCGAATGGTTTTCCGATCCCGTGCGATCCCTGTCGGAACTCCAGTCTCACTCCACAACCCGGCGTAGCCGGGACGCTTTGACACTATAACACAAACGATTTAGATGGATACGGGAAAACCTTGCGCTGAAAACACAAAATTCAACTGTTTAGGAGTCGTGCAGAAATAACTTTTACATTTGGCGGAAAATACAGGTGCTTGGATTCGAGGCGCAAGCCCCGCGCGTATGGGACATACGTAAGGGGTGAAGCAACGAAGAAGACAAACACATGGAATTCCGCCCCGAAGGGCTGGCGTTCTTCTGGCCGCTTATCACGCTGTTTGCTCGTTGCATATCTTCAGATATGCTCCTCGCAAACATCATGATAATCAATCCAAAATCCCGGACAGCAAATGTAAAAGTTATTTCTGTACGGCTCCTTAGTGTGTTTTTTTTATTCTATCACCCTTGATTTTAGCTCCAGTATGGACTATGCTTACGGCATTATGAAAGTCAAAATCCCTTTCACCGGAAAGGTTGAAAGCAGTCGGATGTTTGCGCGGATACCGTAGTGTTTTATATAAAACAAAAAAGTAGAAAGGGGTCTGAAAGATGAATGAAATAATGGCGATAGCGGGGGGTACTTGGAGAAGGATTCTCAGAATGCGCGTGGTTTATTTTCTGATCGTGTGCGTTCTGATCCTGATTGGAAGCGCCTACAATTACGATGTCTTTTCGATGGGGATGCACAAACAGCTGATGGTTGACGTGTCTCTTGTGCTGAACATGATCGCGGCAATCCTGATCGCCGTGTCAATCACGTTTGAAATTCCGAAGGAACTGAAGGAGGGGGTTGCGTCAACCCTGCTCTCAAAGCCGCTCGGCAGAACGCAGTATCTTGTCGGCAAGCTTGTCGGAATAATTGTCACAGGCATTGTGATAACAGGTCTGATAACTCTCGGTTTCGTATTTGTCTTCAACTCCGCTTTCGGGGGAGTGACTTCCTCGATGGTGAAAGGGCACATGCTCATAATGGCGAGCGTGATACCCATGTCCGCCATCGCAGTTCTTTTTTCGGTGTTCGCCTCCGAGTTCCTCGCAGCAACGGCCACGGTGGTCGCAATCTGGTTCGCACATGCTACATCATCAATGTCCGGCGTGAAATTCCTGTATGGCGGAATACTTCCCGACCTGAACCTCTATAATCTCCGCGCCGAAGCGGTTTACGGCGGAATCAGTTCGGGGTATATCCTTGTCGCACTTGTGTGGGGCATCCTTTTCAGCGTTTTCGCAACAACCCTGGCAAGTCTTATATTCAGCTACAAGGATCTTAAATAATCTAAATCAAAAGGAGATATGCGAAATGAAGAAATCACTTGTTGTTCATATTCTTGTAATGGTAATAGCAGCGGCCGCCGGATCTTTCATAGCATCAACCCTGCTCATGGATCAGAATAAGCTGTCTTCAGCCAGAATCAAGGTTGGACAGAAATCAGCCTGCGGCTTCAATAAATTCATCGCCGACGTGCAGTGGATGCTCTTCATCAACTACTGCGGCTCGGTAGGTTCAATAAAAAAAGACAATGTCAATGAAGTCTACACAAGGCTGGCGTCAATAATCAGGAATGATCCGGATTTTGAGAAGGCCTATGAAGTCGGAACCCTGATGATATCCATAGAGGCTTCGGAGAAGGCTCTTGAACTCCTGAAAATAGGATGCGACAACCCCAGGCTGAGCGCAAACTGGAAAATCCCGTTCCTTGCAGGATTTACCCTTTCCCGCAATGTCAATGCCAAGGATCTCCCTGCGGTCACTAAAAAACTGAAAACAGATGCGGAGGGATTCTTCGAAATGGCCGCAAAAAGAAGCCCTTCGACACCGGAGAGGTATGTGATTTCCTATCTCATGAGGGCAAAAGCCGCAAAGCTTGGCAAAACATGGAAGGCGAAAGGCTCAAAAGACGCAATCCAGATTGTCAACGATAAGCATGCGCTTCTCTGCGCATGGATAAATGAGGCGAACAGCGGCTATAGGGGCGGCAGAGTCGAAGACGACATGGCCTCCTATTCCATCGTCCAAAGTTCCACAAAGGATATGACCCGGAAGGTGCTTTCACTTGCGTCTTTTCTGAAGGAAGAACATCCCGATGACCCGAATATTGCAAAAACATTGAATGAACTGAAAACAAGTATCCTTAAGGGGCAGAATTTCTGCGGCAAATGCCTGACGGTCTATGCCGCCGGGGACAAGTATTGCTCGTCCTGCGGCGAGAAGGTTGTTGTTTACGGCGCATGCGATAAATGCGGCGTTGTGAAAAAGGGCGCCTATTGCTCCGAATGCGGAGACCCGAAGACTGAAAAAAAACAATAACTGTGAGGGCTGTTTTTCCTGAAGCTATGGAAAAACGAAGGTGAAAGATCTTTTAGATAGCAAATAAAGACAGCTTGATGTATGAGGATAAGACCCGTATCGCAAGGTACGGGTCTTGTTTTTTGCCGTGGTTGCCGCCCGCCCTGGCATTCCTGCCGGACTTTTAACTGTTACGTCTTATAATTCTTCAGAAACGCCTTCACTTCGCCGCGTTTTATATGTGCGAAATCGTGTCGGCTGTAATATGGCTGGCTGAACGCGGCGTTTTCCCGGGCAACGGATATTGATTGGTCTTCTGGATGAAGTCGGAAGCCTGCTCGTCCGGCTCAAGCACTTCCTGCATGATCAGCCAGTTGGCGCCGATAATCGAGCCGCGCAATGGAAATCCGCCGTGCGTGAAACAATTCCCGCCATCGGCATAGAGATGATGTGCACCCGCATATTCCGCCCAGGACTGCAGGATCGGAGCCCATGAACCGTCCCCGACCGGAACCGTTGGCGCTCGCAAGGGCTGTTCCCGGGAATCTTTTCGGGCAACGTCTGCCTGGCGGGGCAGGGAGGGGGGGGCCGGTAGGGAAATTATCATTTGAATCCCCTTGCGGCTTCGACGGCTTTCTTCCATTTTGAAATGCGGAGTTCGCGTTCATAGGAGGTGATTTCAGGTTTGAATGTTTTGTCGGCGCGCCAGTTTTTCCTGATGTCCTTCTTGCTTTTCCAGTATCCGCAGCTTAAACCTGCGAGACACGCAACCCCGAGCGCCGTCGTCTCCGGAACCGCAGTGCGCACAACTGGAATCCCGAGGATGTCGGACTGGAACTGCATGAGGAAATTGTTCACGCAGGCGCCGCCGTCAACCTTCAGGGATTTGATTTTGATCCCCAAATCCTCCTGAAGGCATTCAATAAGATCCCTTGACTGGAATGCAATGCTTTCAAGTGCGGCTCTGGCGATGTTGTACGGAGATGTCCCGCTTGTTATTCCGAAAACAGTTCCCCTGACATCCGGCTCCCAGTATGGCGCGCCGAGTCCGGCAAATGCCGGAACAAAATAAACTCCCCCGTTGTCGGAAACGCGTTCCGCCATGTCTTCGGATTCAGAGGCGGACTTCATTATTTTCAGCGAATCCCGCAGCCATTTTATCACTTCGCCGCCTGTGAAGACAGAACCTTCAAGCGCGTACTCGATTCCGTCTCCGATGTCCCACGCAATTGTTGTAAGCAGGTGGTTTTCAGAGAACACCGGCTTTTCCCCCGTATTCACAAGCATGAAACAGCCTGTTCCGTATGTGTTTTTCGCCGAACCTCTTTCAAAACACGCCTGTCCGAACAGGGCCGCCTGCTGGTCTCCGGCAATCCCCCCGACGGAAATTTCTTTTCCGAAGATTTCTTTTTTTGTTTTCCCGAAATATCCGGATGACGGTTTTATCCCGGGCAGAATCTTTTCCGGTACTCCGAAAATCTCAAGGAGCTCCTTGTCCCATTTTCCTGTTTTTATATTTAGCAGCATTGTTCTGGAGGCGTTGGATACATCGGTCAGATGTTCGCCGGTGAGCTTGAAGAGAAGCCATGAGTCAACGGTGCCGAAACATATTTCCCCGGCTTCGGCTTTTCTGCGGAGGCCCGGCACCTTGTCCAGAATCCATTTTATTTTTGTGGCGGAAAAGTATGCGTCAAGAAGAAGGCCGGTTTTCCTGCGTATGATTTCGCCTTTGCCGTCGGCTTCAATTGATTTGCAGATGTCCGATGTGCGGCGGCATTGCCAGACAATCGCATTGTAGGCAGGTCTGCCGGTATTCCTGTCCCATAGAACTGTTGTTTCGCGCTGGTTTGCAATTCCGATGGATGCGATCTGTTCCGGTTTGATTCCGGCTTTCCGGATCGCCATGCACGCGACACTTTTCTGGGACTCCCATATTTCCAGGGGATCGTGTTCAACCCAGCCGGGCTTCGGGAATATCTGCCTGAATTCCTTGCGTGCCGAGGAGATGGGGATTCCTCCCTTGTCGAAAATTATCGCCCTCGAACTTGTGGTTCCCTGATCCAATGCCATGATATAGGTTTTCATGAACTCAATCCTCAGAAGTTGTTATACTCCACACGGGTGAAAATTTAACTTTTGGCTGCGATCTTTCGAGTTTGGATTCGCATTCATCAAGGGCTTCCGATACCCCGGTATCGAAAGCCTCTCCGAATGCAAACCAATCCTCAAAATCTTCGCAACCAAAAGTTAAATTTTCACCCGTGTGGAGTATAAAATATGAACGTCCAACATTCAACATTCAACTTTAGAAAATTCCAAATTTCAAACAGATTCATAAAACAAAGAAAAGAACAGCCCTTGCGGGCTTAACTACCAACAAAAACGAATCTTAATTTGTTCGTAGTCAATGCCGCAAGGCATGTTCTTAT
>JBAYFV010000079.1:0-12256 GCA_041666985.1 Victivallales bacterium | reverse complement strand
GGTAATTTCAAAACTAGGAATTCAGTAGTCAGAATTCAGGAGACAGAATTGAATTTGAACTCAAATTCGGTTTTATTCTGAATCCTGACTTCTGAATCCTGACTACTTTTGAAATTGGCTCAGGCATTTGTATTTTAGGCGCAAGCCCTGAGCGTATCGGGCATACGCGAAGGGTGAAGCAACGAAGAAGACAAATGCATGGATTTCCCGTCCCGGAGGGCTGGCGTTCTTCCGGCCGCTTATCACGTTGCTCAATCGTCAAATGTCTTCAGATATCCTCCTCTTTCGCACCATGACAATCAATCCGAAATATTCGCCAGCAAATGCCAAAGTTATTTTTTAGCGGACCCTTAATCAGCCAGTTCAGGGAAGCGCCTTGAATCCGGGTATTTCTAATTGAAGAAATCCATCGGAGATGTCGGCGAAGCTTTTCCAATTGCGGACGGGGGGGCGGCTTTTATCGCCTTTTCCGCGGCGGTTACAGCCATGATGAACGCTTCAGCCATGAGAGCCGGATCCCCGGCGGCTGCGATTGCAGTATTGACAAGTATTGCGTCGGCCCCCATCTCAATGGCGGCTGCGGCGTGGGAAGGAAGGCCTATGCCGGCGTCAATCACGACAGGAACAAGAGTCTGTTCTATTATGATCCTGAGCATGGTTTCAGTTTTCAAACCCTGATTGCTTCCGATTGGCGAGCCGAGGGGCATGACAGCATGGACTCCGACATCCTCCAGTCTTTTTGCAAGAACGGGATCGGCATTGATATATGGAAGGACAATGAATCCTTTTTTGACAAGGATTTCTGCGGCCTTCAGGGTTTCAATGGGATCTGGCAGCAGGTAGTGAGGATCCGGATGAATCTCCAGTTTTATCCATTTATAACCTGCGGCCTTGCCGAAGTCGGCAATTCTTACAGCTTCTTCGGCGTTCCTGGCTCCACTGGTGTTGAGCATTACCGTAATTGAACTGTCTATTGCGGAAAGTATATTGTCCTTGCGTTTGCCCGGCTCGACCCTGCGGAGGGCCACCGTAACAAGTTCTGTTTTCGAGGCTTTTATGGCTGAACGCAGTTCTTTTGAGGACGAGAATTTACCAGTGCCGAGAAAAAGCCTGGTCTTAAATTTTTTTCCGGCGATGACAAGTTCTTTCATATAATCAAATCTGTGTTTAAATTTTAAATTTCCGGATTAGTTTACTTTAGAATAACATATTTGCAACCCTTGGATTTTATGGAAAGAATTTATCTGGATTACAATGCAACGACTCCTGTAAAGCCGGAAGTGCTGGAGGAGATGCTCCCTTATTTTTCGGAGGAGTTCGGAAACCCTTCAAGTCTGCACATGCACGGACAGCGCGCAAGGATTGCGATTGACACCGCCAGGGAAAAGGTCGCCGCCGCCCTCGGCTGTGCAAGCCATGAAATAATCTTCACCAGCGGCGGCACGGAATCGGATAACCTTGCGATTTACGGGTATCTCGGGAAATTGGCGGAATCTGGAAACCGGAAACCGCATATCATAACGAGCGTAATTGAGCACAATGCCGTTCTCAGGGTATGTCGGCATCTTGAGGGCAGGGGAGTTGAAGTCACATATCTTCCGGTAAGCGGGGAAGGGGTAGTTGACACCGGAGCCCTCGAATCATCAATTAAGAAGAACACAAGCCTTGTCAGCATAATGGCGGCCAACAATGAAATTGGAACTATTCAGCCGCTTGGAGATATTGTGCGGATATCCCATGAAAAAGGTGTCCCTGTCCATGTGGACGCAGTTCAGGCCTTTGGGAAAATCCCTTTGAATGTCAAAGAGCTTGGAATTGACATGCTGTCAATTTCAGGGCACAAATTCTACGGGCCTAAGGGATCCGGAGCCCTTTATGTGGGGCGGGGGATGCAGTTGGAAGCTTTTGTACGCGGCGGCACCCAGGAGAGGGGAATGCGCGGCGGCACGGAAAACATGCCGGCCATTGTAGGTCTTGGAAAAGCCTGTGAAACCGCCGTATCAGGCCTTCAGGAGAATTTCATAAGGGAAAGAATGCTTCGAGACAAACTTCAGTTGTTCATATTGAAGAATATCAAGAATGTCAGGATAAACGGCGACTCTGAAAAGAGAATTCCAAACACGCTAAGTGCCGGCTTCTCGGGAATCGAAGCCGAAGCTCTGGCCGTACGGCTCGATATTGAGGGTATTTCAGTGTCTACCGGATCGGCCTGCAGTTCGGGAGCCTCGCAGGTATCACATGTCCTTAAGGCTCTAAGGGTTCCGGCGGAATTCCTCGGGAGCGCCATACGCTTCTCTCTTGGGCAGAAAAACACACCCGAGCAAATTGACCATGCCGCCTCAGTCACAGCAGCCATAGTTGCGGACATGAGGAAAAAAGAAGCCTGAACCTATTTGGTCAGCGTGTTCGCATATTTCAGAAGTTTGATTCTGGATCTGCGTGACATTTTCTGGTAAAGGTCAAACATTCTGACAAGTTCTTTCCCCTTGTTTTTTTCAAGATATTTTGTGATTGCGTCCCTTGCGGAGTCAGTCTCATATTTGCTGAGATCAATTTCCTCTTTCTTTGCAAGTTCGAAGAGCTTCTGTTTTGCAAAGATTCCAGGATTTCTTGTCCTGTTTTTCCAGTTTGAAATGCTCTGCTGGCTTACCCTGCAGCGTTCAGCAAGATCCTGCTGGGAAAGGAACAGGCCTTCAAGAAGTTCTCTCACAAGAAGATGCCAGTCAATTTTTTTCACAGTAACCCCCGTTTTAGTTTTTCTTACCGTTTTCATTTACACCTCTTTCCATACTTAAGTTATTATGTTTATGATTTTATATGCAGCATTTCGTATTTAAGCTCTGCGACACAAAATCCCAGCCTTGTACTGTACATTATATCATAAAGTCCCGCTAAATGCAATAGTTTGCGGCTGTATTTTTGCAATTACCTCAACTGATTGTAAAGGTGCTGAAGACAGGACGGCTGTACCCGATGCCTTTCAAACGGGGTGGGATCGTACGTTACTTTTAAACACAGGCATGTAAATCGGCGTAATTTCGTCCCGAAGGACGAAGGGGGTAAAATATCTCAATTCCCGACAAGTCCCCTGAATTCACGAAACGGCAACGGCCGGAAAATTTTCAGTCGCCTTGAACAACATCAGTTATTATTACATTTTCGACTGGAACGTCATCGTGCATCCCCTTTGAAGATGTTTTGACTTTTGCGATTTTGTCAACCACGTCCATTCCCGCAGTCACTTTCCCAAAGGCGCAGTATCCGAATCCGTTGGAGCTGTCGTCGCGGTGATCAAGGAAAGCATTGTCGGCAAGATTGATGAAAAACTGGGAGGTCGCGCTGTTAATGTCCGAGGTTCTCGCCATCGCGATGGTACCTCTCTCGTTTTTAAGTGCGGCTGCGGCCTCGTTCTTGATTGGAGGCAATCCTTTGGGCTGGTTGAACGATGTATCAAAACCTCCGCCCTGGATCATGAATCCGTTGATTACCCTGTGAAAGATGGTTCCCTTGAAATGTCCGCTGGTTACATATTGGAGGAAGTTCTTGACTGTGACCGGAGCATCTTTTTCAAAAAGTTCCAGAACGATGTCGCCTACGGAAGTTTTTATTGTTATCATGCAGAAGTCCTTTTATTTTAAATTATTTGGAGCGAACTTTAATTCTATACTTTGCGACTTTCAAATACAATCCCGAGGTAATTGCAAAAGAAAGCCAGCCCCTCGGGGCGGAATTCCATAGTATTTGTCTTCTTCGTTGCTTCACCCCTTATTCGCCGCGGCGGATAAGGGGCTTGCGCCTCGAATCCAAACACCTGTATTTTCCGCCAAATGTAAAAGTTATTTCTGCACGACTCCTAAGACACTAAACGGATGAGTTTTGCAATTACCTCCCCAGCAGGAATTCGATATCTTCGCCGCTGAGGTGGCTTAGGGTTGAAGATGTGCTGTCCATCAGGTTTGTGAACATTCTCTGTTTTTTCCGCTGCAGTGTTAGCATTTTCTCTTCGACCGAGTCCTTGACCACAAGTTTCATGCTGCATACTTTCTTGTCCTGTCCGATACGGTGTGTGCGGTCGGTAGCCTGCATTTCTACCGCCGGATTCCACCAGGGATCGTAGATTATCACCCTGTCGGCGGCAGTCAGATTGAGTCCGCTGCCTCCGGCTTTCAGACTGAGCAGGAAGACCGGAATATCCGGGCTGTTGTTGAAATTCACGACCCTGTCCATCCTGTCGGTGGTGCTCCCGTCCAGGTATTCATATTTTATAGACTGCTCATCGAGCCAGGTTCTCACTATTTTCAGAAGAGATGTGAACTGGCTGAAAAGCAGGAGCCTGTGTCCGCTGTCGATTGATTCGAGCAGCAACTCCTGCATAAGTTCGGTTTTTGCGGATTTCGCATTTCTCATTGCGAAATTCGCAGGGAGAAGCGCCGGATTGCAGCAGAACTGCCTGAGCCTGAGCAGACATGTCAGCATGTCGAACTTGGTGATCTTCCCTTTGATGAAATCTGCACACTCGTCGCGTCCTTTTTCCAGAAGCTCATTGTAAAAACGCCTCTGTTCCTCATCCATTTCACAGTAGACGATCTGTTCGAGCTTTTCAGGAAGCTCGGTTGCGACCTCGAGTTTTTTCCTGCGCAGGATGAAAGGTGCGACCCTCACCGCAAGCTCCCTCTGTATTCCCTCGTCATCCCCTATCCCGGCATAGCGCATCTTGAAGCTCCGGTAGCTTCCGAGCATCCCGGGATGCAGGAAATCGAAAATAGACCACAGTTCCTCCGCTGAATTCTCAAGGGGTGTTCCGGTCAGGACAAGCTTGTGTTCCGCCGAGATTGACTTGCATGTGCGCGCATTTGCCGTGTCCGGATTCTTAATGTGCTGCGCCTCATCGAGAATAAGGTGGCTGAAACTGAAATTGCCGTACATCTCAAGATCCCTTTGGGCGAGGGCGTATGAACTTATGACAATGTCGGATTTGTTTATTTCATCTGCAAGAAGTGAGCGGTCCGCCCCTCTCAGGACAAGAACTTTCAGGGAGGGTGTGAACTTTTGCGCCTCCAGTTCCCAGTTTTCGACAAGACTGCTCGGGCAGAGTATCAGGGTCGGCAGGCAAGCATCCGCATTTTTTCTTTTGTAGGACGCGATTACCGCCAGAGCCTGTATGGTTTTGCCAAGCCCCATTTCATCTGCAAGAATGGTGTTCAACCCGTTTTCAGACATTTTATTGATCCAGCCGAAGCCGTCTTTCTGGTAGTGCCTGAGGGTTCCGGTGAAAATATCGGGTTCGTTTTCCGGATTGTGCGTGGAGTTTTCAAGTCTGTTTTTCAGGTCTGTGAATTCAGGGGGGATTTCGCCCAGGAGGGCCTTGGCGGTGTCGGACCAGTAGAGCGCCGAGGCTCTGGATATCCTGATGATGTCGTCGTGTTCCGGGTCGGTATGGACAAAATCGTGAACCGCCATTACAAAATCACAGAGGTTTTCACCTGTTTTTCCAAAATGCCCGTTCCTGGTTTCTATGAAATTCCTGCCGTTTTTGACGGCATCAAGCAGTGTCTTCCATTTGATTTCACATGTGCTTGTGCAAATCCGGTATTTGATTTCATAAAAACCGCCGTTTTCATTGACGGATTCGAATCTGAAGGCGAACTCCTCAAGAGCTCCTGTTTTTATGAATGGCGCACATTCCGGGGATATGAAAATCTCCCTTTTTCCGTCAATCCATCTTTTGAGGATTTTTTCAAAGAAAAGACCCGCAGCTTCAGTGTCGCCTAAGGAGTAAATTCCATTTAGCCCCGGTTTTTTATTGAATCCGGCAAGAAGAATCTCGTTCTCATATTCTCTTTCACGTTCCAGGTTTCTTTTCCAGTAGGTGCCGGCTGATTCCGTGAGTCTTTTCTCGCTGGGTGAAACAAGAGTTCCCGCGTAATCGAATTTCAGTTCAAGCTGGAGGGATTTGTCTTTTGCGATTTTCGCATAGTAAACGGGATTGAAATCACGGTAGCGAAGGCTCAGCGGCTGAACTGCAGAGGTTTTCAGGGAATATCTTGAGAATTCGGCGAATATTTTTTCCGCTTTCATTTTTTCGCAGTGCTGCTCTTTCGCATGGAGGAAATTTCTCAGCCAGACCAGGTCAAACGTGGCGGGGATCCACCAGTAATCTCCTGCAAGGCCGGCCCAGCATCCCGACTTCCCCATAATGATCCTGGGATCCTTCAGGGGAATCAGCCCCTTGTCGGTTTCAATCCCGGGCCTGAGGAGACACGAGTCTCCGCTTTTCAGCGATGAAAGCACGGGGACGGCGGGAATTTTATGAACGGTGATTTTTTCTTTCCCGCAGTAGAAATTATCGAATCCCGAAAGACAGTGGAAGAAATCGGCGGCGGCTTCCGAACTGAGGCAGAGCTTGAAACCGTCAGCCTCTGCGTTTGTGGCCAGGAAACGTATGATCTGCTTGTCCTGCGGCGGAAAGTGCGAAATCCGCATGCTTCCCCCGAGTATCTCCTTGAAGTGGATCTGACGCAGATTTGTGAGCGAGCCCTTGTAGCTTCTTTTTTCAAAGTTCACGTTCACTTCGAAAATACAGCTGGCCCATCTGCTCGGGGAGTGGGGCATTTCAGCTTCAAGCTCAAGCGTTATTCTTGCCTTGAACTCGTCATTGCTGTCATTTAAAAAATAATCTATTTCCTTCTGGTCAATACCGGCAAAAACAGGTTTTCTGTCAACAGTTCTCTCTTTTGGGGAGGAAATATGGGAATATTTGAAATAATGGACAATCGCGGCGGCGGCGTGGACGCACAATCCGGACTCCGAACCGCAACTGCAGCGCGAAACAGTTCCTTTGCCTTTTAAGTCAACATTGACATGAAAGACGGATTTTGCCGACTCCCGTAAAATGGAGGTGAGTCTGCCGTCATCCTCCAGACAGCAGAAAAGAAGGGCTTCCGACTTCAAAAGCTCGCGAGCCTTCTTCTGGGCATCCTTGTCTAGGACTGAATCAAGATTGTTGACGAGGTTCTGAGACATATCAGATTGAATCCCCTCCCTCTAAAAACATAAATCCAATCCGTAGTATATCATGGGGGCAGTACTCTTTAAACCCGGATTCGGAAAGATGACGGGGATTTTGTTTTTCATATCGGTGTTGATTTATGTTCCTCGTCTGGCTATCTTTCCACCAGCGTGAAAATTTACTGTCAGTTATCAGTTTAAGGCGCAAAAATGAAAAAACTTCTTGTTACAGGCAGCAGCGGACTGATCGGCTCCGAATGCGTTACATATTTCGATTCACGCGGCTGGAGCGTTTCCGGCATAGACAATAACATGCGCAAGGATTTTTTCGGACCCGACGGAGACACGACTTGGAACCTCCGGAGAATTCAGGCTGCCACAAAAAATTTCAGGCATAACTCCCTGGACATACGCGACAGAACGGCAATTGTGAAATTTATCGGGGAGATAAAACCGGATTTCATAATTCACTGCGCGGCCCAGCCCAGCCATGACCTTGCGGCTTCCCGTCCTTTTGACGACTTTGATGTCAATGTGGTCGGCACCATGAACATGCTCGAGGCCACCCGCCGATTCATTCCGGAATCGCCATTCTGCTATATGAGCACAAACAAGGTTTACGGCGATACTCCGAACAGGCTGAAGCTCAGGGAGCTGAAAACGCGCTGGGATTATGCGGAGAAAAAGTACAGGGACGGAATTGACGAGTCTATGAGCATAGACCAGTGCATGCACAGCATTTTCGGGGCAAGTAAGGTGGCGGCAGATGTGATGGTGCAGGAATATGGCAGATATTTCAACATGAAGACGGCCTGCTACCGCGGCGGGTGCCTGACGGGCCCCGCGCATTCGGCGGCCGAACTCCATGGATTTCTTGCATATCTGATTAAATGTGTCAAGGAGGGACGTCACTACAGGATTTTCGGATACAAAGGCAAGCAGGTGCGGGACAATATTCACGCCTTTGACGTCTGCAGGGTTTTTGAGGAATTCTACCTTCATCCCAGATGCGGGGAGGTTTACAATCTCGGAGGGGGGAGGGGCAACAGCATTTCAATGCTGGAGTCAATTGAACTTGCGGAACGCATTGTCGGCAGGAAACTGGATTACGAATATCTGGATCAGAACCGCAAAGGCGATCACGTATGCTACATTTCAGATCTGGGGAAGCTCAAGGAGCATTTTCCGGACTGGGGCATCACGAAATCCCTTGACGATATATTCACCGAAATCGCAAATGCCATGAAATAAAATTCGCGCCAGCAAATTTTATAAAAGGTCATCCTTTCAGGACTGCAAATATAGTTCCAAACAGGATTTTTACATCTTTCATGAAGCTGATCCTGCTGACATAATCCTCATAGATTTCAAGCTTTCTCGGCAGAATCACATTCCTGTATTCGTCTTCCGGGTTTCCGGCTTTGGCGAGAAGCTCCTCTTCGTTTCGGAATTTTATTGAGGCGGGATCAGTGACCCCTGGGCGAACCGCAAGAATCTTGTCCCAGCGTGGCTGATAAAGCCTGATGTATGTTTCAACTTCAGGCCTTGGCCCGACAAGGGACATTTCACCCCGGAGCACATTTATCAGCTGCGGAAGCTCATCCAGTTTTGTTTTCCTGATGATTCCCCCTGTCCAGGTTATACGCGAACAGGAACCGGCATCAAAATCCTTTCCGTCAGCCTTTTCTTTTACCGTCATTGACCGGAATTTGAATATGTCGAAATATTTCCCATCCCTGCCGCCGCGTTTCTGTCTGAAGAAAACCGGACCCTTTGAATCCAATTTTATAAAAACGGCTATGAAAAAGAAAAGAGGCGACAGGAACAGGAGGGCAGTTCCAGCAATCATAAAATCAAAGATTCGTTTGAGAATGCGAGGATACATTATTTAATGAGCTTCCTGTTTGAGCCGATTGCAAGAGTCTGAAAGACCTTTGATGCGGAGAAGTGAAAACCCCCGTGAACACCCAACATCCAACACTCGATTGCCAACCGTTGAATTAACTTGGACATTCCTTGTTCGATATTGGATATTCAATTCAATAATTCCCCACACCTATACTTTTGCAATTACCTTAGTTATTTTTGCGGCGGCATCCCCGTTCCCATATGGTCTGGCGCTGGTTTTTGCCGGTTTGTTTTTTGCGAAATCCGCAAAAGCCGCGGTTATTTTTTTCGAATCGGCGCCTGTGATTCTGTTCCATCCGAGCTCGGCGGTTTCAATCCATTCCGTTTCTTCCCGCATGGTTATGCATGGAACCCTGTAGAAAAACGCCTCCTTCTGAACCCCTCCAGAGTCTGTCAGGATGAAGGAAGCGTATTTTTCCAGAAGAATCATCTCGAGATATCCCACCGGTGCAATGAGTTTGACATTCCCTGAAAAAGTAAGCCCGTATTCATTTAAAAACTTTTTTGTCCTCGGATGAACCGGATAAAGCACCGGCATTTTTTCAGATATCTTGTTTACCGCTTTGACTATTTCAGCCAGACATTTTTTGTGGTCGGTGTTCTCCGCCCTGTGGCAGGTGAGAAGGGTGTATCCGTTTTTTTCAACTGCGAATTTCGCAAAAGGGTCGTAGCGTTTCTCCGCGAATTCCGCAAATTTCAGGGAACAGTCAAACATGACGTCGCCGACAAGTACTCCAGTCTTCCCGAGGTTTTCAACCTTAAGGTTTTCAATGGCGTTTTTCGTGGAGCAGAAATTTATTTCCGAAAGGTGGTCGGCGATGATCCTGTTGATCTCCTCCGGCATTTTCTTGTTGAATGAACGCATTCCCGCCTCGATGTGGGCAACGGGAATATGCATCTTTGAAGCGGCTACGGCTCCGGCGAGAGTTGAATTGGTGTCACCGTAAATCAGCACATAATCCGGCGCTTCGTCCTGAAGCACCTTTTCAATTGCCTCAAGCATTTTCCCAGTCTGCATCCCATGGCTTCCGGATCCTATTTCAAGATTGTATTTTTCAGGGGGGATATGAAGTTCCCTGAAAAATATCTCCGACATCCCGGGGTCGTAATGCTGTCCCGTGTGGATGATTATCTCATGTATGGACTTGTGTTTTGCGAATTCCGCAGAAACGACGGCCGCCTTTACGAATTGAGGCCTGGCTCCGATTACTGTGCATATTTTCATGAAATTTCTCTTGGTTGTTTTCCTGTAATATACGTCATTTATGGTTTTTCACTTGGGCAAATTTGCAAATTTTCCCAAGTGAAAGACCATATGAAGTGTCACTGCCTGATAACTGCAATGATGTGCGTGCGGAGAAAAGGAAAGAGTGTCTCAACCATGTCGGCGGCAAACGATGAATACGGGGCTATTGTCCTTGCCAGCGGAGGAGCTAATGTGATTTTCTTGAACTCGCATTTCCACGGCGCGAAAAGAGCTGTGACCTCCTTCCTGCCGACTCCGCTTACGTCAGGATTATTCGGGCTGTCGTAGATGAAGTCATACCAGAGTATGAAACCATTCTTCCTGCATACACGCTTCATCTCAGAGGCTATCTTCTTTCGAGTCCCGGGATCTTTCACCGAAGTAAATACGGTTGACTGGAATACTATGTCGAAGGATTCGTCCTTCCATGGAAGCTCGGCCGCATTTCCGTGGCGGATGTCGGCGCCCTGTATCCTGTGTTTTGCGAATTCCGCACGCTTGCCGTCAAGCTCGATTCCGGCGAGGTTCTTGGGCATGAACCCGAACGTCTGGAATTCCGCCAGCCATTGTCCGTTCCCGCATCCGGTCTCAAGCAGATTGACCTTTTCCAGTCCGTCCGGATATGCCGACGCCAGTATCCTGCGGATTTCGCGCTGCCGCCTCTGGATCATGAAGAACGCCGCCGGATGCAATGGTGAATAGATGTTCAAATCAGTTCTTTCCTTTTAATGTCGGCATGATTACTGATTTCCTGTTTTTTTCACGATCTCCCAGTGTCCGCCCTTGTCCGGTCCGATGCGTTTTATTTCCCCTGACTTCTTCAGGCTAGACAGATTCTTCTCTATACCCGCAGTAGACATGTCAAGATCCTTTGCCAGTTCATCAATGGTTATTTCTGGACTATGGAAAATCAAGTTCAGGATTTTCTCCCTACTTTTCTCCCTACTTTTCTCCCTACTTTTATTTTTGGCAGCTTCATGGAAACTATCCGGCCTATGGAAAATTACGAGGAACCCGCTTTTGATTGGCTGGAATTCCACCTTCACTCCCGCTTCATGACAGGCGTCGTAGATGCGTTTGAGTCCGGAACCCCAGCGCTCAATGTCGCTTGCAAGGAAAAGTGCGTTGGCGATTCCGGGGTTGCGAAGTACGCTTCGTTCCCTACCTTTAATAAAATCCGCAGGCGAGTACTCATCCGGAAACCTGCCCGGATTGTAGATCTCTATCCTATTCTTAAAGATGGCTATTTCATTGCCTTTTCCGCTGGAAAAGTCCCGGTGGCAGAGCGAATTGACAACAGCCTCACTTATTGCACGGAGAGGAATTTCAGGAATATCCCTGCGCTGACTGCCGGAAAGGTCGGCACGCCAGTTTATGTGCTCCTTGATATAGGATTCGCTTTCCTTGATAAGATCGAAAAGATTGCCCTTGAAGCTTTTCATGTCCAGAAATGTATTCTTGTCATTGCCAGCGAACACGGCGGCCTGAACCTCAAGGCTGTTGTTTTGACAAAAGAGCACCCGTGCGGAATTGAGCAGTTTCTTACCTTTGCTCAGTCCAAGCTTATGCAGCACATTCAGGGCGTTGTCATAACGGTAATTCAGCCTGCCCGCCTCATTGGCGCGTTTGACAAACTGCCTGATGGTCTTGGCGTTTGCATCCTTGACAGAGAGTTCTGAGACTTCCGTTTCCCATGGCGACCTGTAATTGTTTTTCCGCGCAATGAGTCTTTCAATCTCCTTTGCGGAGACCTGCCTGTCTTCGTCAGCCACCCTCATGTACACCCGGCCATAGGCGAAGTAAGGACAATCATCTCCTTCAAACTCCACGTGTATGCATGGCTTCCCGCCAATGCTGGCAAGTTGGATTTTGGGATAAATCTTGGGTTCTATGTGTTCGGATACCGCCCTTGAGATTTCGCGCAGTGTCGCTTCTCCGACCTGCTGTCCGACAACGATGCCGTCATTCCTTATACCAAAATAAAGCTCCCCGCGTCCGTGCTTGTTGAGGATTGCGGAAATGGAGATTACTCCCTCTTTAAGTTCAGAAGTGGACTTCTTCAGCTCAAGAGTTTCTGTCTCTTTGAATTTCATC
>JBAYFV010000078.1:0-12297 GCA_041666985.1 Victivallales bacterium | reverse complement strand
TGATGATACTGGAAAACGGCTTCATTGAGCGCCAGTTGCCCATTCCGGGGCAGGACATCCGGCGCAAGTTCAAGGGGGTCGGAGGCGGCTTGAACATGGCTTGTGCCGAGCTGCTTTCCGAGGACCAGTTGAAAAAATATTTAGATTGCATTGAGAATAACTTTGCTGACGGCCTGGCACTTTTCCCGATGGACAGGGAGATTGTTTACACAACCTTCAATGAACACAGCGCACATTCTGTCTACCTGCGCCTGGGAAAGTGGAAAAAAGCCTTTGCCGCACTGCGGACGAGCCTATGCTGCGCTGTCGCTAAAGACACCTGGCTTGTGTCCGAGCGTTTTTCAAAGGTCGAGAGAGCATACACTCCATGGCAGCCCAACGGTTCGGGCTCGGGTCGGATTATGGACATGATTCTGAACTCTGTTTGCTTTGAACTGACCCCCGACAGTCTCCTGCTGCTTGGCGGAATGCCTTTTGATATTTTGAAGCGGAACGGAATGACTGAACTAAAGGAGCTTCACACGCAGAAAGGCCGTCTGAGCCTCCGCGCCGAGGTTGCTGACAACCAGGTGTTGCTGAACCTGGTCTTTTCTTCAGAGGATTCGGTTCCCGGCAAAATTGTTTTTCCCGATTTCTTCACCGCCATGACGGATGACGCGGGAAAAACAGAGTATAGCAACGTTTTTACATCTCGGAAGGGTAAAACAGGTTACATGTTCACATTAAAACCGACTGAATGACATATTAGTTGGAAAAAAATTCTAATTTCAAGTAAAATAAATAATGAGGATAAAAAATGGAAAATGTCTCAAAAAGCCAAATTTCAGACACCAAACTGTTATGGGACAAGGAAGAATATCGTCCGATTCCATTCTACTTTTTAAACTGCTGCGATGACGCGGCAATATCCCGGGAGGCAATTCGCGATGCGATAGACAGGCTTAAGACCGCAGGGTACGGAGGGTGCGTGCTTTTCAACAAGCCTCCGACCGGATTTGCCGTAGATGAGTTTCTCAGCGAAAAATGGTTCCGCACAATCAGATGTTTTGTTGAAGAGGCGTTGAAAGGAAAAATGGCAATATGGATCAACGACGCCTTCGATTACCCTCCTGGAGAAGCCGGCGGACAAGTCCATAAAATCGCACCGCATCTCAATCAGATGAGACTGTCCAGGAATGTCGACGGATCTATTTCAATCAGGGATGTGGGCTGGGGCTTCCCTGCATTTGAGGAGCCGGAAAGCTCAAAACTCTTCATCGAGTTTGTCTACGAGGCGTATAAGAGGAGCCTCGGCGACCTCTTCGGCAATGGCATCGTCGGGTTCTTCTCCGATGCCGACAACCGCCGTATGCCATATGGCTTTCTCCGGGAGACATATTTTCCGTGGTCTCATTCTTTTGCAGCTAATTTCAAGAAGGAATTCGGCTACTCAATCGAGTCCCACCTGCGGGATGTTCTTGATGGGAAGGACTGTCAGGAGACCGTAGACTACTGGAGATATGCCGGAAGGATATACCAGCAATGGTTCGCCAACAACCATGCATGGTGTCGCGCAAACCATCTCAAGTACACCTTTCACACATCCGACAGCGGGCCGCGAGCCCTTGATGAAACTCTCCGCAGTTCAACATTTTGCGAAGGGGACGCCTTTGAATTGTTCGCGCATTCCGACTATCCAGGCACTGACCACGAGCTTAGAAGCCTGAATGGCGGAACTACTTTTTTCCCTTGGATAATAGAGAATGCGCGATGGGGGGAGGCAAACGAAAACTGCCGGACTCCGACTTTTTCAAAGACATTTGGCGATGTTCGGGCAAAGATAGCCGCATCGGCGGCATTCCTGAATAACAATACCCGCTGCATGTGCGAATGCTTTCCCGCTACAAACTGGAGCTGCGAACCCGACGAACTCCGTCGCATCGCTGTCTGGCAGATCATGCAGGGAATTAATTTCCTGGTGCCACATGCGGCCCATCATCGGGTTTTCGGTGCCACGAAATATTTTGCGCCGCCGGAACTCCTGCGTTACGGAGTTCTGGCGAAATCAATGCGCATGCTTAACGACCATCTGGCTGAGCTTTGCGCCATCGCCTCATGCGGCGAACTTCATGCGCCTGTCGCTGTTCTCGATCCGACGGAGGAGATATGGCGTTCTGGCAAAGCATGCCCGCGCTTCTTCGAACTCTGCGCCGAACTAAACCGTCTGCCCTATGGCTACGTCATAGCACCGCCCTCGGCGCTGATTGGAAATCAAAAACGTTTCCTGGTGGCGGTGAATCCCGGAATCAGGTTGTCGCCCGATGTCAGAAGCCGCATAGCCAAGTCTGGTACAATACTGATAAATGAAGACGAACTTGGACGTCTCGCTTCGCTCGTGCATGTGGATTGCAGCTATACGGGAAGCGGGAAACCTCATTTCATGCGCAGGAAAGTTGACAGAGGGGAACTCCTGCTCATTGCCAATATTGAAGACGAGGGCGAGATCACAGGTTCTTTGAAATATGACGGAGGAACACATTCCATTGCATTGCTGCCGGGTGAAGTCGCAATATTCGCCCCGGATATCAGCAAGTACCGTAGTCCTGCGGGAATCCGTCACACAATACCTTTGGCCAGAACTGCTTGTGTGGAGTGGAAAATCCGGAATTCAGTCACGATGTTCAGATGGGAAGACGCATCGGGGCAGGCGAAATCCATCGCCTCGAATTTCAAAGAGCTTTTCTTCCGTTGGAGTAATAGCGAGGAATTGCCCCCACTGCGCCTGCAGGTTCCAGCCGCCGCAGTGGCTTCATACTCCTTCGATGGTGTCAATCTGGATTCGGGGGCGAAACGGATGATTTTCGACGATGAGTATCTGGAATTCGACATGAAAGGATCGGGTTCTGCGGGACGGCATGTCATCAAGCTGACCAAGCATGAGCCACTTTCCGTGCAGACCCCGTTCTATCTTAAAGGAGATTTCGACGTTGATGTTGTAAAGGGATCGAATGGCATCTTCATTCCTGCTCTCAAGTATTTTAATTTTTCGTTGGAAATGCCGCAGTTTGCCGAGGTCTTTCTGAAAAATAGACGGAATGAACTTGATACAGGCCGCTCGTGGGCAGACCAAGGACAGTTGTTTTATTCTGGTGAGGCGACCTATGTTTTTGAATTCACCATCCCTGCGGACTTCAAACATCCTGTCCTCAAGCTTGAAAGGGTGTCCTGCCGCATTAGGGTTACCGTCAATGGCATTGAGGTGGGATGCCGGATATTCCCGCCGTATGAATTTGATCTCGATGGATTTTCCGGAAAATGCCGTGCGGAACTGAATGTCGAAAACACTCTTGGCAACATGCTCGAAGGATACGGGACTCCGTCCGGCCTTATGTCCATACCGGAGCTGATTGATGTAGAAACGGAACAATAAACAGAAGGAATCGGCTTTAAAACTGATAATTCGTGGAGATAAAACCATTTTTAAAAGGAAGGAGGCTTCAATTGAAACAACGTAATTTCTTCACACTCATTGAATTGCTGGTGGTCATAGCGATAATCTCCTTGCTTGCGGCCATGCTGCTTCCCGCCTTGAAAAGGGCTCGCGATATGGCTAAATCGATATCATGCGCAAGCACTTTAAAGCAGATTGGCTTGGGAGGGCTCTGCTATGCGGGCGACTATAACGGCTGGGGATTCCCTGAGATTTGCTGGGGAAGCGTCAACCAGCTCAATAATCCTACGCGGTGGGTTGGGGAGTATTTTTCAGGCAACATAACTACTTTCTTTTGCTGTCCGGGAATGGCGACAGGCTCGGGAACAAATCCTCCGGGGGCTTATAATAGCTCCCGTCTGTGTACATCGTATTATTTCCACTTCGGCACCGGCACACGCGCAATCGACGGCCAATCATACTACGGGAATGTCGTTTATATGCAGTCCACTGAGACTAACCCCAGAACCAACGTGGCACGTCTCCAGGATCTTGGCAAGACTGACCCAGCGACCTGGCTTAACGCAGCTCTTCGTCCGGTGTACATCCCAGCCCCCGGCGAACAGCCGATGGCGCAGGACGCCTACAATCGCGTAACCGGGATTTGGAGAGGTGGAAACGGTACGTACTTATCAACGAACAACCATTTAGAGATGAGAGGACACAATGTTCTCTACATGGACGGACATGTCAAATGGCTGGGAGCCGACAGTGCAACGGTGCGGCACGCAGATTTCTACAACAACTTCTACTATTGACATGCTGTTTTCAGAAACCCGCACATCACTAAGTAAATGAACACGAAAGATCGGACAAATGAGAAAAATAATTTCATATGGAAGAAATTTCTTCTGGGCACTGCCAATGATAATTGCATTAGAGATACAGGTCTATGGCGGAGAACACATGATCCAAAATTCGGATAACGCAATAATTGCGGCCGATGGGAAGGCATTTTTATCTGTAATGATATCGAAAAGCGCGACAAATGAAGTCCGGGGTTTTGCTGAAGATCTTGCAGGTATCTTGAATCGTATAAGCGGAGCTGGGTTTAAAGTAGTAGTCGATAACGGTATAAATGGCATTGCAATTGGAACAATCAACGATTTTTCCGAAATCCCCTTTAAGCCGGTGTTTGCTATAAACCGTCCGGATGAGGCACAGGGATATGAGATAAAGAGCCATAGCGGCGGGATATATATAATCGGAGCAACGCCGCAGGCTGTGGGCTATGCCGTATATGATTTCCTTTATCGGATTGGTTATCGCAAGTTTTTTCCGACCGACAGATGGGAGATAATACCTGATAAAAAAGAACTTGAATTTGCTGCACACATCCGAGAAATTCCAGATTATTTTATCCGCAGAATTGGGGTGGCAGGCGGTTCTTGGCCGGAATATCAGGCGGCCTCTGGCAAATGGGATACATGTAATCGCGACAGCGGCAATACGTTGAACACAGGCCATGCCTACGGCAGAATAATCCGTGAGAATAAAAAAATCTTTGACCAGCACCCTGAATATTACGGGCTGCTAAATGGCAGGCGCAGCTCCAACAAGCTTTGCATCTCCAATCCGGAATTGCGCAAACTGGTTATTGCATCTGCATTGAGTAAATTTGAAAAAGACCAGGCTTTGAAAAGTTTTTCAGTAGAACCCAGTGACGGCGGCGGCTGGTGCGAATGCGAAGAATGTCTGAAGATGGGAACCCCTTCCACACGGGCGGTGACTCTGGCCAACTCTGTGGCCGAAGCGGTAAGACAGGAATTTCCGGACAGGCATATCTGCATGTATGCATATAACCATCATTCCCCCCCTCCCGCTATTGATGTGGATCGGAATGTTGTGATAAGCGTTGCCACAGCATATATCTCGGGAGGCTACACCTTGGACGAAATCCTGGAAGGCTGGCGTAACAAAAAAGCCATCATCGGTATTCGGGAATATTATGATGTATACCTGTGGTCATTCAATCTCCCCGGAAAAAGCCTGGGCGGTAATCTGGATTATCTGAAAATGACTATTCCAAAGTTCTATAATCAGGGAGCCAGATATATGACTGCCCAATCTTCAGACAATTGGGGAGCCGATGGATTAGGATATTATCTGGCAGAGCGTATGTTGTGGAATATAAAAGAAAATGAAAATATTGACGCGCTGGTTCAGGATTTCCTGAATACGAGCTTTGGGCCGGCATCCTCTGTGATGAAAGAATTTTATAAGTTGATTGACGGTTCTAAACCCAAACCGCTGTGTTCTGACCTGCTGGGTAGAATGTATCGCCTGCTGGCGCAGGCGGTAAAGCTGGCTTCTGGCAAACCTGATGTGACAGGGCGCATTTATGATCTCTCGCTTTACACCCGCTACTGCGAACTGTATCTGGCCTTTACTCAAGCGTCAGGTGAACAGAAACAGAACGCTTTTAATCAGTTGATGGAATTCTCCTCCGCAATAAAATATACCCGCATGATATCTTGCAAAGACCTTTATCGTGAGAATAAACGCATCTTCCCGTCAAGTAATGAAAAAACGCCTGGTGACTGGGAGAGTTCTATTCAATTCACGCCTGGTCAAACCGATAAGATAATCAGCGAAGGGATTGCCGCAAACACACTGCTGGATTTCGATACGGTGAATTTCAGCGATAATCTCATCCCTCCTGCTGGATTGAATAATGAAGTGTTCAAGGGCGGTCAGCTACAGCCGAGGCGAGCCACCGTAACCTATTATACATGGGTCGATGAAAAACTTCAGCCGTTGAAGCTTTCCGTAACGGGTGGATTGATTACATACTACCGCAATCGCGGTAATGTGAAATGTGAATTATGGAAACTCGGAGGCGCCTCTGACACTGGTGAACTGGAAACTCTTGTTCAGAGCGATGCAAGCGTTTCTCCGGACGGGACTGAGCGTGTTGTACGATTGACACCAAAACAGCCCGGCCTTCATAAGATTGTCATCAGTGACGGCGGCGATATGACCAAAGTGGAATGGGGTAGCGGTAGGGCAATGACAATATTTGCCGATTCAGCTAACCCGCCGGTGCTTTCCGGGACTTTGTGTTTTTACGTGCCGAAAAACACAAAGATACTTGGCTTTTTCTGCAATATGAGCCGCGGGGAAATCATTTCACCTGACGGAAAGACTGCGTTTAAATTCAATAAAATGCCGGGGTATTGCTCCATTCCTGTAGGCGATGGAATGGATGGGAAAATCTGGAAACTTCAGGACATCTCCGGCAATATCGGATTTATGACGATACCATCGTATCTGGCAATCACCCCTGCAGGACTCCTGTTGCCGAAGGAAGTTGTTGAAAAAGATAATCTTTAAATTTTACAGAAAAAACGAAAAATCATGTAAGGAGTAAAAAATGAAGGAATACTTTCTTATAGGGGCTGTCCTAATGGCAGCATCTACAATATCGGCGATGGATATTGTCAAGGGAAATAAGCCTTTGGCAAAGATTTATCTGGAGGAGCTTGATAAAACCAATACGATACCTTCTTTCGGTGAACTGCAAAAAATGCCTGTTTCTAAGCAGAAAGAAGGGGTTTTGGCAATAGCTGTATCTGATTTGAACTACCATTTGAAAAAAATGTGCGGCACGGAACTTGAGGTAGTCATTACTTCCGATCCGGCGCAGGTCAAAACCCCGGCCATCGTAATCGGAAGCCTGGCAAATCGCCTCGGAGCTCAACCGAATGCCAGAAGTGAGCTTGGCGAAGCTTTTCGCTTGAAGACCGCAAACGGCATGCTGCTTATCGGTGGTGAAAGCTCTGCTGCTTGTGCTTACGGCATCTATGAATTGCTTTCGCTTCTAGGCTGTGACTGGGTGATGCCGGGAATCAATGGTGAAGTTATCCCTGCGCAGAATAATGTTTCAATCGATGGGCTCGACATTGAACAGGCCCCCTCATTCGCCTTGCGGTTTCCATGTTATTCTGGTGGCGGCAGTGTCGTGACTCAGAAATGCAGAGATGAATTTGATCAGTGGAAATTACGTCACAAGGAACAAATCAACCGGGAATGGTATCCTTTGGTAATGATTGGCGGCCATATTTGGGACGTCTTAATTAGAAAATATGAAAAACAATTCAAGCAAAATCCCGAGATGCTGGCATTGGTAAGGCAGCCCGACGGAACAATGAAGCGACAGGGGCCTCAGCTTGAAACCACCAACCCCGAAGTACTTAATATTTTTGTCGAACATATCCGCGATATGTTCAAAATAAATAACTGGCCTAATGATAAAAATGTCTGTATCGGGGTCGGGCCTGCTGATGGTGGAGGATTTTCACAGTCACCGGAAAGTATTCTTGCTGGGGCAGGTCGGATAGATCCGATGTCAGGGGATCCTGATATTACCGACCTTCAGGTGCTGCTCTGCAATCAGCTCATAAAATGCCTGGAAAATGAATTCCCCGGTCTTCGCCTGGGCTTTTATCTTTATAGTGTCCATGCTGATTATCCGATGCGGTACACCCCGGACAAAAAAGTCACAATTGTCATTGCTGACATTGCATATTCCCGTTTCCACGGACTGAATGACCACAACAGCAAAACCCGTGCGTATTATCGGGAAATCATAGGACAGTGGGAGAATTTGCATAGCAAGCAGGGCAACAATATTTTCTTTCGCGGTTACAATTGGAATCTGGCGGAAAACTTTATGCCTTACACCAAGCTGAAAATATGGGGGGAAGATATTCCCTGCTACAAAAAAATGGGGGTGATCGGGTTCCATAATGAATACTCAAAGGCATGGTCGGTGCTTGCCCCTTCGGATTATCTCGAGGCAAAACTTGCCTGGAACGCAACTCTTGACTGGAAAAAAGTGCTTGCGGAATATTGCAAAAACGCTTTTGGCAAGGGAGCGCCGTTTGTAGAAAAATATTATCTGATGCTGGCTGAACGGCAGAGTAAAAGCGGACATGAAGCCGGGTCTCACCATGCTTTCGCGCTTATCTATGACAGCGATTTTATAAAAGAATCATTTGTTCTTTTTGACAAGGCCGAAAAAGCGGCTGAAAAGGCAAGCGAAAAACAGCGGGTCCAGTTTGCCCGCATCCCGGTTGAAATGCTTAAACATTATCTGGATTTCCGTAGTGCTTATAGTTCCTCTGATTTTACTTCTGCACGGCGGAAATTTGAATTTATGAAAAGCGAATTACAGAGATATGAGAATATTGACCCCAATCTTATCTGTCGGCAATCAGTGCGTTATTTAGACAGATTCTACGGCAAGTTTATTGAGGAATCTGTAAAATATTCAACAGATAAATACCGCCTAGTTTACCCCGTCCCTGATCGCCTGAAGACTGCATTTGATTCAATTAATTGCGGACAGAGCATGGAGTTTTTCAATACTGAAATCAATGACAGCAGCTATATACGCACTGCGACTTTTTCATCGACTTGGGATGCCCAGGGACTGATGGGCTATCGCTCTGGTTCGATCTGGTATCGCATTCCGTTTAATCTGCCTGCTGATTTGCAGGGGCAACCGCTCGGACTTTTCATCGGCGGAGCGGATTCGATTGTCCGCGTCTGGTGCAATGACAAGTACATCGGAATGGGGCAGGGATTCGCGAAACCATTTCAGTTTGATCTCACCGGACTTGCCAATGGCGGTGAGAATCTGCTTGTAATCCAAGTGCAGCATTCCGGTAATTCGGAAATAGGCATCGGTGGGCTTATTTATCCTTCTTTCATATTTGCAGGACCACGGCTGGATTCCCGTGCTTCTAAAATGGAAAAACTTGAAAGGATACTCCCTGGCGGCGGACGTGAACCGGCGGAATAACATATTTTAACGACTCCATTGTTTCACTCCATTTCTCCGGTAATTTCAACGGTGGCAAAATCATATGGAGCTAAACTTATTTCAATTTTACGGTCTCTGACTTCCTGTTGCTTATTGTTTTGAACTTCAACAGCTTTTGGCACAGTGAGCTTTTCCGGCAGGGAAACCGTAAACTTACTGTCGGCGAATTGCAAATTAGAGATAATGAGCAAATATTTCTTTGAAGGGTTGAATGCCACATCCGGATCGTGCTGCTGTATTTTCTCATAATAACCGATTTTCACCTTATCATCAGTTGACTTGAACACTTTGTTTTCCCAGTAGGGAACGAAATCAACGATTTCCAAAGGAGTATCATTCATACCGAAATTAAAACGGATTTGATTCCATTTGTGAACTTCACCGGCATCGCACCAGAGCGGCCAATACAACAAATCGAATTGCAGGGTATATGCCAGCATGGTGCGGGTTCCACGAGTCGGATTCGGAAATACTTTCCGGTCACGTCCACGCAATTCCGGCAGGAAAACTTGCGGCATGCCCCATTGTCTCGAAAAGAATTCTGTTTTCAAGTTATCAATATCCCCGAAGATATGGGCATAATAAAAATCACCATTTCCCGAGGCATCACGTTTTTCCGGTTCATGATACCAGTAAAAAAAGTTTTCGCCAAAAAGGGTCACATCAAAAAGCGACATAACCGGGACTGGTCGGTTTCCGCTGCTGTGAGCCATCATCAGTTCATTCGGATTATTGCTCCGGACAATGTGGCGGATGCGTTTATACAGGCGTCTGTAAGCATCAAAAGCATAATATGGTGTTTCCGCCCCAGACGCATCGCGGTATCCGTATCGGTAATTGTGGGCCGGGCAAATACCGTCGGAGTAAACGCCGCCGATCCTGTAATTTCCGGCAAACTGATTCACCCCCCACGTCAGGTAATCAATAAAATCGTCATCTGGAGTAATATCCTGCGTAATTGATTTAGCGGGACAAGCATTTTGACCGAGAACACTATTGCGTTCTTCGATATTCTTGAAATAAATTGCATCGTCCGGGATGTTGATTTTGGTCGGTGTCACCGATGGGATTCTGGCATTTTTTTCAGCTGCATAACGTAAGTATTTATCCTCCATCACATACGTTTTCCCCTCTTTTTCTGTTACTATGGTATGCGTGGTCAAAGATGGCAGCATATAGTGCATCAAACTGCGATTTGGCATCGCATTGTCCTGGGCTGCAAGCTTGCGGAGTTTTTCCGGCGAAGTAACCCATTGGTTGTTAAACGTCTCCTGATTTGAAATTCTCCAGAAAGACCAATAGACGAGCTTGTCGTATTTGGGATCAATTGGGTCGTTACCCAATTGCGTAGCAAAATTCCAGGCCCGCCAATTTTTCGGCATTCGCTTGATTGGAGTTATTCCAAAATAGAAGTTGAAAGTTACCGGCTTGTCAATTTCAGTCGCCGTGTTGATAAAATTTATGTTTAATTCATTTTTCTGCGGATCGAATATCAATTCCTGTCCTTTCGGGCCTGTCCAGTTACGTGCGTCAGTGAAGTTGCAGGATATCCCATAGCTGGTGTTGCCAACCCAGAAATTCGGGCAAAAGCCCGGCGCAACTTTTTCGCCATCCTTGACATTGAGAAAAATCCTGCGTTTTTCCGCCTCAATGCCAGCTTCCAGCCGGTTCGGACCTTCCTTATGCAATGCACAGAGTTTGTCTGTCGGCAGATTCAAAGCAAAAACCAATGAGGCTTTTGTTAAAACCTGTTTTTCTTTCGGGTTCAAAGTAATTTCATATTTGAAAATATAATCAAAATCCACTTGGAATTTTATTTCCACATTCAGTGTGTCGTTGCCGAAAACAGAATTACCTGCGACAGAATTTTTTCCATTCAAAGCAATTTTCAACTTTTCATCATGAAATTTCAGTTGCCCTTTTCGAGTGTCTATCCGTAGCGAAGTTTCATTGGAAAGCACTTTTTCATCACGAACGAAAATTGCCGAAGGCAGCGCAAATTCGTTAAAAAGAATTCTTTTGAAGTCGGTAATGACAGCATTCCCGGAACATTGCAGGGGAATAAATCCCGTGCCTGGTTCTGTATAATCCCCGGATAGGGCTTCAGTACCCAGCTTGTTGCCAACCCATTCGGATTTTTGAGGTGTTTCCGCAGCAATGCCTGAATTAAACACGGCGAGTGCAAATGTGGACACAAGGAGTTTTTTGTAAAGAGTCATTTTCAAATCCTTTCTTTTAACTTAATTATGGTTGCATATGGATTGCTTTTATTCCGGTTCCCTATAGACGATCCCAATACGTCTTTACCGTCGGATAACTTACATTTCCCGTCCCCAGTTCATAATAGGGGTTCAACGGGTTGCTACATTTTATCGGAGAAACATGTCCGTCGGCCCAGAGAATGTTCACCTGCCTGTCGTGACGAGCCATAGCTCCGCCTCCCGCGCCGGCAAAGATCGCAGAGTAATATGAATTAACCACATAGTTTCCGCGATCATTTGCCGGATAGTTAAGATGCGTGGTATCCAAATGGGTAATTGTGTTGGAAGGATTTTTCAACTGATTTTCCTTGGCCGGCGGCGAACTTATTGATGCCGGCGTCGTGTAAAAGTAAGATGTTGCAATATGGTGGTAATTATAACCGTATGAGATGAAACTGCCGAGGGATGAAAATGTAGTCGCCGGACAGCTGAAAACTCCTACAGAATTCTGGTTGAGATCGTGTGACAGATACACCGCCCAGTTTTCTGTGCCGATGCCAGCCGGCATAAACATGTCGTCGTAATCGTTACGATATGCCGCTGTAGGAATTCCGATTTGCCTAAGATTGCCAAGACATTGTATCGCTTTGGATTTGTCTCTGACTTTGTTCAAGGCGGGCAGCAGCATTGAAGCAAGAATAGCTATGATAGCTATGACTACCATCAATTCAATGATGGTGAAAGCGTTCCGGATGAATCTTGTCGCCGCCTCTTTCATGGTGCTTTTCCCTTTCTTTAAG
>JBAYFV010000077.1:0-12308 GCA_041666985.1 Victivallales bacterium | reverse complement strand
TATTTGCACTCTGGCCGTCCTGACGTCATTAAGCGCAATTGCGCTTTCCGCAGTGGAAGTCATTATCGAGAGAAAGGAGGGCGCGCCGATTAAAGCCGAATATATCAGCTCCGATGCAGATGGTGACATATCGTACAAACAGGAGAAGTTTACAATAAAGATAAAAGCCGGCGACTATAAATACGCGAGAGTCACAAAAACCCCGGATGAAATAACAGCGGCCGACAAGAAGTTCACGGACCAGAAATACCAGGACGCGCTGGCCGATTACAAAAAACTTTACAGTCTTTACAGATATGTCGGGTTCGATGTCTACTGCATCTACAGGGAAAGCGCCTGCCTGGATAAACTCGGGAAAAAAGAGGATGCGCTGGCCAGACTGAAGACATTGGACGCATATCAGAACCAGGATCCGAAAAAACAGGGCGAATTGTTTGAAGCGAAAAAACTCCAGGCAACACTCCTGATCGATCTCAACAAGTTCGACGATGCAGGCAAAGTGCTCTCTGAAATCGGAAACTCCGACGATGAGAACCTTGCGGCATTCAGCTTCAACACCAGGGGCGACATCCTGGTCAAACAGGGGAAAAAGAAGGAAGCCGTCCTGAAATACATGATTCCCGCACTCATCTTCAACACACAGAACAAGGAGAGGCCAAGAGCCCTCTGCCAGACCGCAAACATTCTCAAGGAACTTAACGACAACAGATCCACAAAATTCTCAGACATGCTTAAGAAGGATTATCCCGACAGCCCGTTCATCAAAGAGTTGAAATAGTTTTTCCCGGCTCCGGGCAAATCATAAAATAAATTGATTTTGAGTTGTTTTGCCATTTGCATTTAAAAAACTTCGGTATTAGACTAGGGGTTTAGAATGTAATAAGGCGTTTATTTCAGCTTCATGTTTTCGGTCGTGTTTCATTCAACCGGAAGCGGGAGTTAAAAAAGAAAAATAAAAGTAAGCATTATAAGCATTAATAGAATCAAGAATTAAGGAGTTACGTCTAATGAAAAAGTCTTTGCTGTTCTTTGGTCTGCTTGTCGGTCTTTTTATTGCGGTTCAATGCGTTCAGTCATATGCACAGGGAGCGGCGGCACCCGCGCCCGCAGCGGCAGTTGCGCCTGCCGCTGAAGCACCTGCCGCACCTGCCGAAGCTGCAAAAGGCCACGGAGAGAGCATGAGTTTCTCAAACATCATTTTCCGTTCCGGATGGTTTGGCCTGCTGATCTGGGGCGCGCTGTTCTTCTGTTCCATCGTCTGCATGGGGCTTGTAGTTGATTCCTTCCTGACAATAAGGGAGCACAAGATCGCCCCGAGCAGCCTGGTTCAGGAAGTCAACAGCGCCATATCGCAGGGCGATCTCGCGCAGGCGATAGACATATGTGACCGCTCCGTAACTCCGCTCGGAAGAATCCTCAAGGCCGGATTCATGAACGTGCAGGAGGGATTCGAGGTTGTCCAGGATTCCGTAGGCGTCTCCGCCGACATTGAAAGTGAAACACTTCTTGCACGCATATCCTATTTGAGCGTCATATCAAACGTCACGCCCATGTTGGGACTGATTGGTACGGTTCAAGGAATGATTTACGCCTTCTTCAATCTTGGTACTCAGGAGGCGGGCGCAGCGCAGCAGGCGATGCTGGCCGTCAACATATCGCACGGATTGTGGGCCACGGCCATCGGACTGGGTGTTTCGGTTCCCGCATCAATCATGTTCTATTTCTTCAAAAACAGAACCATGAGAATCATTCTGGGGATGGAAGCACTGACTCTCGACATCACAAAATCGCTCCGTAACGCCGTAGTGGTTGAAGACGAACAGGCCTGAATATTTCAGAAAACAGGAATTAGGTTGCCATGCGAGAAAGAAAAGAAGAAGAGTACATGTCGGGGAATCTGACTGCGATGATCGATGTCGTGTTCCAGCTGATCATCTTCTTCGTATGTACGACCAATATGCAGAACTCCGTTGACGATCGGATTCAGCTGGCGATTGCCCCAAACGGGAAGCCGGTTACAAAAAAGGATCCGAGGGAAATTAAAATTGACGTTGACGCCAAGGGACACATATCCATCGCCCGCACTTACGTTTCACCCGAGCTACTGAAATCCATAGTCAAAAAAAGCATGCAGGAATATGGCAACGACACTCCGATTATAATCCGCGGTGACAGCGAGGCGCGACATCTGGCAATACAGTCGGCCATGAACGCCTGCACGGACGCAGGCATATACAAAATCAAATTCTCGGTTCTGAAGGAAAAGGGCAGATAGGATGGCAAGGAAAAAAAGAAGATCAAATATACAGGCGGGAGAACTCAATCTGACAGCCATGATCGATATTGCCTTCCAGTTGCTTTCCTTTTTCGTAATGACCATGAAGCCGACGGATGTGCTGGCGTTGCTTGATGTCTCACGCCCCGCACCGGATAAACGCGCAGCACAGCAGCAGGCGAAGCCTATAAACGTGATTTGGATAACAATTCTTGCCGACGGGACTTTCATCCTCAACGATCACCCGATAAAAAAAGAAAACCTTGATCTCCAGCTCACCCAGCTTGGGGCTTTGGACAAGACGCAGACAGTGATAGTTGCATGCACACCGAAATCCTCCCACGGCAAAATGGTGGAAGTACTGGACTTGTGCGCAAAGGCCGAACTGGGAAGCCTGTCCGTAGTCAGTGTGGAATAGGTAAGCCGATTGTAAAACCCGCGTTTTGCAGGAATTCAGATTCGCCTTTTATCAGGGCGATGCAGACGCTCCTATCGAAACTTCTATTTCATCGGATTTAACATTTTCCGTCAGAACTCCCTTCTCTTCTTCCGCAAAGACATCATCAGGAGTCCCCGCTTTCTTATCCGGACCAGCGGAGAAAAGCTTTATTGATGAACCGTCCGAGATATAAAGAAACGGTTGTTTCCACGGGTCAGGCTTGAGTTTGAAAATATAGGGGCCATTCCATCCTTCCGCGCGGGAATCCGCAACCAATGCAACCAGACCTTCCTCCGTGGACGGAAAGCGGACACAGTCCTTTTTAAAGGCATCCAGTGCAATCCGAAGGGTTGACAAGTTGCTACGAGTCAGCTGGATTAACGGGGAATGATCCGGCTTTTGAGTCGAAACATGCCAGTATGAACCGATTACAGCGATTCCTCCCAATATGAAAACCCACCTGGGTATGCTTCTAAAAATGATTCCGATATTGTAGAAGCCCCCGCCGTTCAACAGCCAGGGCGCCGCTATTCCCAAATCCCTTTCCCTTCGCCCGGAAGTCCTCTTGGATGATTTCCTGAAAAAGCCCGGTTTTATGGCGAACTTATGGCAAAGGGGACACTGGGAGTTTTTCCATTCGGACAACTCTTTGCAATATGGGCATTGGATTTTCATAGGCGTCTAAAATAGAACCGGGAACGGAAAAATCAATCCATCCTTAAAATTGACGTTTGCATTGGAAAGACGTTCAGGGTGGGTTACCCGTAAGAAATTTTAGCTTTCAGGTGTTAAGTTTAAGGAGTCGTAAAGAAATAAATATGGCATTTGTCGGAAAATACAGGTGTTTGGATTTGAGGCGCGAGCCCCGCGCGTATGGTAATACGTATAATAAAAACATTAGTAAAAACGCATTACGAAGTTAGGATAGATACAGACATCCCTTCTTGAAAGTTCCAGAATGGATGATATTCCTATGAAGTAACTTTTGAGCTTTTCCAAATACATTCTATGATTAAAGAAATTATTATTAAAACAATAAAATTAAGGGGGTAAATATGTTAACTGACAAGAAATTCTTAAGATTATTTCTGACCATAACTCTTCTGACGGGTATTCATATGTTTTCAACAATCTAACAAAGGAATATCACCTCAAATGGAAAATGCAGTAATTATCGGAAGCGGGCCTGCAGGCCTGACCGCCGCAATATATGCGGCACGAGCACTTCTCAACCCGCTGGTCATTGCCGGAACAACTCCCGGCGGACAGCTCACGGAGACAAGCGACATTGAGAACTATCCCGGATTTAAAGAACCTGTCGGCGGTTTTGATCTGATGACAACATTCCAGAAACAAGCCGAAAGATTCGGCACAAGAACAGTCTACGACAATGTATCCTCGGTAAGATTCACCGCCGGAGGTCCGCATGAAATCATCCTTGGCGGCGGTGATAGAATCCAGACACGGGCCGTTATCATCGCAACAGGGGCGTCCCCGATGTGGCTTGGAATCGAATCTGAAAAAAGACTGATGGCCAAAGGCGTGTCCGCATGTGCGACATGCGACGGAGCGTTTTTCAGAAATGTGCCCGTCGTGGTTGTGGGCGGAGGAGACACTGCTATGGAAGAGGCCATTTTCCTGACAAGATTTGCTTCGAAGGTGACGGTGGTTCACAGGAGAGACCAGTTGCGGGCATCCAAAATCATGGCCGACCGCGCCATGAAAAACCCAAAAATCAGTTTTGAGTGGAACAGTGTCGTCGACGAGATCACCGGACAGAATGAAGTTGAAGGCGTAATCCTCGGGAATCTCAAAACCGGAGAAAAAAAGAAAATTGACTGCAGGGGATTCTTTGCAGCCCTCGGTCATAAGCCGAACACGGAAATATTCAAGGGCTTAATTGAGATGAATGACGTGGGATACATTGTTCTCAAGCAGGAAAGGAGCTACACCAGCGTTGAAGGCGTATTTGCCGCAGGCGACTGTGCCGACCATGTGTACCGTCAGGCGGTAACAGCCGCCGGAATGGGATGCAAGGCCGCTATTGACGCCGAAAGATGGCTGGAGTCAAAACAAAAAAACTGAAGTTCCCTGTTTATTGCTTTTTTTATCATGTTGAAAACTTGAAATTCAGCAATATGACACTAGAATAATGGCACATTAGTTGCAGTAGGAATCTCAATCAATAGTGGAGGGGAAAAATGGGACAGAAGGAAGACAATCTCAAGAAACTTGCAAAGACTGGCATTCTTGCCAACTTTGTAAAAAGAAACAAAGGCTCATGGAATCACGAAGGATGGCTCGAACTCCTTGCCTCAATCAGGGAAAAGGGCTATTATCCTATCGACGAGGATCAGGTCGGACTCCTTCTTGAACAGAAGAAATCCACTTGCAAGATAAAGAAATAAGTTCACTCTTTACGCTTCAGGCTTGCTTTAATGTCGTTTGCACTCAGGAAACGCCATTCGCCCGCAGGAAGCGGGCCAAGATTTAAACCGCCGACGGCAATTCGCTTAAGGCGGTTTATTTTTGTCCCCGTGCTTGCAACAAGCCGCCTCACTTCCCTTTTCCTGCCTTCAGCCATGGTAAAAAGGTATGAATACCTGTTGATGCATTTTATATCTGCAGCCCGGATGAATTCACCTTCGCTGTAAACGCCCTTGCGGATTCTCTCCAAAGCCTCATCGCCTATCGGTCTTTCGGTGGACACCTTGTACTTTTTAAGAATCCCATATCTCGGATGAGTCAGTTTTGCCGCATAATCACCGTCATTTGTCAGGATTATCAGGCCTTCGCTGTCTTTGTCAAGCCTCCCCGCAGTGAAAAGGCGCACTCCCGGTTCCGGAATTTTAACAAGATCGAGCACCAGCAGATCCGCATGCGGATCCGAGGCGGTTGAATAATACCCCACAGGCTTGTTGAGCATTATGTAATACCGTCTCTGGGGCACCACTTTTTTTGAACCCAGCAGGACGGTGTCGCCGTCAAGAATCCTCCTCCCGGGTTCAAGGACATAGGTTCCGTTGACACGCACCCTGCCGGATTTTACAATCTCGGCAGACTCGCGCCTTGACGCCGCTCCGGCCTGGCTTAAAAACCTGTCAAGCCTCATTGAACCTGAATCATTTTTGTTTTTGTTTTGATTATCCATGATTTGCATACTAAATTAGTTTTTTATAAAAAGATTGCATATATGGAAGAAATCAAGCACGGTTCGGAAAGTTCGAAGATGATTCCCGGTGCAGGGACAGGCGCCGGTTCAATCTCAATTATTTCAACGCCCATCGGAAACATGAAGGATATTACGATGAGAGCGGTTGAAGCGCTTTCAGCTGCCGATATTGTCGCGGCAGAGGATACCAGGAGGACAAACAATCTCCTCTCCGCCCATAATCTCCATAAAAAACTTGTCAGCTGCCACATCTACAATGAGCATAAAACAGTTTCCTATCTTGTTGAATCCGCCCTTTCCGGGAAAAAAATAGCATATGTCTCGGATGCAGGCACTCCCTGCATATCCGATCCGGGATACCTCATTGTAAGGGAAGCGCTTGCAAAAGGAATAGAACCTCAGATCATCCCGGGTGTTTCTGCCCTGACATTTGCCGTGGCCGCGTCAGGACTCCCTGCGGACAAATTCAGTTTCCACGGGTTCCTGCCGGTGAAAAAGGGCAGAAGGGACAAGGCGCTCATGGAAATCGCCGCTGAAAACAAGACCGTCTTCATCTTCGAATCCCCGTACAGGATGGAAAAACTGCTTAAGGAAATATCGGAGTTCGTAGGGGAAAATGCGAAAGTCGCAGTAATCAGGGAGGCGACAAAGCTCCACGAGGAAACTCTGCGGGGGACAGCCGGGGAACTTGTGCAGAAAACCTCGGGGCGCAACTGGAAAGGCGAATGCGTGGTGGCGATATATCCGGGCGACAACAGGAAACAGGATGAGGGGGAATATGAAAAAGATTGAATTCATGGGTTGGAAAAACTGCATTGAACTCCGGAGCGGAAAATTCCGTATCGTGGTGACCACCGAGGTCGGCCCCAGAATCATAGGGGCATTTGTGGGCAAAGGCGCAAACATGGTGTGCGTTGTTCCGGAAATGGCCGGAAAAAGAGGCGGGAACGAATGGAAGATATACGGCGGACACCGTCTCTGGCACGCCCCTGAAGCAAAACCGAGAAGCTATGCGCCGGACAATTCCGCAGTTGACGTGAAATCAACCGGGGACGGGCTCACATTCACAGCCGGAACCGAAAAAGAGACAGGCATCTACAAGAGCATTGCAATCAAACCCCTTGGAAAAGAAAAGTTCCGCATAAGGCACACTCTCCGCAATGACAATCCATGGGATGTCGAACTGGCGGCGTGGGCGCTCACGGTAATGGACGCAGGCGGTGTCGCCGTCATCCCAATGCCGGAAGGCGACAGGAAAGCGCTTCTCCCAAATCGCCACCTTTCCATATGGCCCTACACAAACCTGTCCGACGGACGTCTGACCTTCGGCGAGAAATATGTTCTCCTCCGCCAAAAGAAAGGATTCAAGAATCCCAGCAAAATCGGACTCAACTGCGAAGACGGATGGATGGCATATGTCAACAGGGGAAGCGCGCTGATAAAAAGATTCAAACACACGCCTGGCGAAGAATATCCGGACAACGGCTGCAGCATTGAAACCTATACCTGTGACTTCATGCTTGAAATTGAAACACTCAGCCCACTTTATCTTCTGGCTCCGGGAGGGGAAATTGTGCATGACGAGGAATGGGAGGGGAAAGACGGCTTCGGCGAAATAAACACCGAAAAAGACGCACGGAAATATTTCAAGGATTGAGATGTTTGCATAAAAGCAAGGCGGGCTGAAAAGCCTGTCATACTAAAAATAAAAGGAGTTACATTCACACATGAATAAAAGTCAGAAAATCGAGGACATAGACCAGAACTTCAGGGCACAGGAGCTGAACAGCAGGAAATATCATTTCTTTAACATAACCGAAAAACCGTTCGAGCTTGACGGATTCGCCTGGTTTGACAGGGAAAAAGAGTTCTGCCGCCTGCCGGCTCAAATAATTTCAAAGGAATCCCCGCTGAACGACGGAGCAAAGGGTCTTTCATGGTGTTCGAGCGGTGCAATGGTCAGATTCAGGACAAACGCCCATTCCATCGCATTAAAAGCCGAACTGCGCAACAATGTGATAATGGCTCACATGCCCCTTTCAGGACAGTCGGGATTTGATTTGTATTTCAAAACCGGAAAGGGATCGTCGTTTCACAGGAACATAAGGCCCCCCTCCGAAAGACCTGATTTTGTTGAAGGCGTGTTCGATGAAAATCTCGGTTCTGAAATGCATGAATGCGTAATTTATCTGCCATTGTACAACGGCATAAAGACAATGGAGATAGGCCTCACCCCCGGCGCAAAAGTGCATGCCCCTGCCCCGCTCAGGCATCCAGACCCGGTCCTCTTTTACGGTTCCTCCATAACCCAGGGCGGCTGCGCATCACGTCCCGGAAATGCATATTCGCATTTTCTTACAAGATGGATTGACGCAAACATGATAAACCTGGGATTCAGCGGAAGCGGCTGCGGTGAAATCGTGATGGCCGAGTGCATTGCCTCGCTCAAACTCTCGGCTTTTATCATGGATTACGACCATAACGCGCCAACGCTGGAACACCTCGAGGAAACCCATGAACTTTTCTTCAGGGCAATAAGGGGGAAACAGCCGGAACTGCCGATTGTAATCCTCTCAAAATGCGACTTCGACAGCAATATGGAAATCAGTTCCAAACGGCGGGAAATAATAAGAAGGACATATTCAAACGCAGTCAAGGACGGAGACAGGAATGTTTACTTTATAGACGGGGAAACGCTATTCGGAAAAACAGACAGGGATGCCTGCACCGTTGACAGCTGCCACCCGAATGACATCGGGTTCCTGCGCATGGCTGAAACAATTCTGCCCGTACTGGAAAAAGCGTTGGCCTGATTCCGCGTCATCACGCAGGATGACGAAAATGAGAAAACAATCCGTGTTGCAAACGGAGCAGCACATATTCAGCATGCCAATAACCAGTTCACTGTCGCTCTTGCGGATAAATCGTTGATGTTCACAATACATTCTCCCATTCGCCGGTTGCCGGATTCATGGTCTTTATTACGCGCGCCGGAACCCCTACGGCAACACTGTAGGGCGGAACAGTTTTGGTCACCACCGAATTGCTGCCTACGACAGAATGTCTGCCGATCGTTACCCCCGGCATGACGCAAACGTGCTCTCCCAGCCACACCTCATCCTCAATGACCACCGGCCCCGGAGTGTCCAGTTCCTGTTCCATGATCGGCATGTTCATATTTCTGAACCCATGCAGGTTGTCCGTGACGTATACCCCATCGGCAAAAACAACATTCCTGCCGATTTTCATTTCAAGACAGGCCATAATATGACTGTTCCGTCCGATATAGGTGCCGTTGCCGATTTCCAGCCGCGGAGAGAACTTTTTCCCCGAATACTCCCGAATTCCCTGAATCCAGCCATTTTCAGCGACAGTACAATTATCGCCGACATGGATGTCTCCTGCATCGAAGCAGAGAAAAGGCGGACGAATCATGCTGTTCTTGCCGAAACTGCCAAAACTTGATTTCATAAAAGCGGTATATACGGCTGCAATTCTTCTTTTAAGAAACACTTGAACATTCAGCATTTTCATTCTGATAACCTAAATTATAAAAGTTTGTCTGCCTGGCTTTAACGCCATCTTGTGCTTTCCATGTTGAAAAGTCCCGGCGAGCGGAGGCGGGAGGCTGATATTGCAGTGCAGTCGGCCTTTCTCCTTTGAATATTCAACTTCGATCATTCCGTCAGGATGAACACATTCCGCCTTAAACTCATCGAGCTTTCCCAGCATGGGGGCGATATGAACCTCCCTGAATTCTCTTGCTGCGGGTCTGATTCCGGCTACATTTTTAATAAGATGGTAAAGCGGATGCCCGCCCCAGCCGTGACAGTCGGAGCGTGAATTGATGAAGTTCTCCGGCACGGTGACAAAACCGTCATCAAGAAATTTATTCCACTTTGCAAGCCCGGAGAAAAATGCCTCGGGCAAATGCATGAGTCCGCAAACTTCGAATAAGTAATGCGTGAAAAAAAGTGAAACGAGCGTTATCCCTGGCGCAAACAGATTACTGACGACAGTCGCCTGCAACGTTTCACTCAGCCTGCCGCTCATGATCGCCATGAGCTGACAGTGCTGTGAAAACGAGCTGCCCGTCTCATCTTCGCGGAACAATCCTTTTCCCTCATCCCAGAACGTGTCAACCAGCTTTTGGGCGGTTCTTGAAGCGATCTCGCGGTATCGAGCCGCAAGCATGGGTTCTTCGGCATAGTCTTCAAGATCAGCCGCGAGCCCGAGAATATAGACAAACAGCCATTGCATGGTGACGTTGATGCTGTCAGCTCCGGGCGGCGTCCAGTTGGACGTTTTTTTCCAATCTTCAGCCCAGTCAACAAAATGCCACATTCCTTTCTCGGCGGTGACGAAACCGTCGTTATTCCGGCGGGAAATAAAATATTCCATCACAGCCCTCACACCGGGGATGAGCGATACTATGAATGCGCGGTCGCGTTGCCAATACGAATAATCGTAAACCATGGCGACATACCATAATGAAAACGACGGTATGAGCTGACTTAGCGAGGACGGATAACGCGCCATGCTTAATCCGTTTGTGTGGCGGGACTCGTCAAACATCATGAGCGCTTTTCTGGCAAGCCGGGCATCCGCCGATATCACATAGTTTGTCAGTGCTTCCAGACGACCGTCGCCGGAATAAAGCATCTGCTCATAGAACGGACAGTCTACATAGTTCTCATGCGACGATTCCTGGATTGCCCGCAGACAGATCGGAATGATGTCGTTTATTTCCTGGTCGCTTGAAGCAATGCCGCCCTGCATCTCAAGCGGATAACGTGTCTCCAGCAATTTAAAACTGTCAATGGTCAGCGGCTGGGAAGAAGTTTTCAGCGAAATCTGAATATACCGTCCGGCACGCCAGACGAGGGTGGTCAGTTCACGGGGGTTGCCGTCACACGCAAACTTATCACAGACACCTCTGAAATATTTACCGGTGATCTGTCGGCGATTGCCTTTTCCGATCCCGTCGGGGTTTTCAAAAAGGGATTCCGCCCAGGAAATCTTTATCTCGCAATCTTTGCCGCCCGCGACAGCCAATATCGGCCAGGCACAATAATAATCTTCCAAATCAATCAGTATCCGTCTTGAAGTAAATGGCGGAATTATTATTTTCCCACCAGCAATAATCTTTGAGAACTGTGAAATTTCATCAGGTAAAAGATCAGCATCATTCAGAGGGATGTCCTGCTCCGAACCGCTTGAAACGTATTTCACGATGCCGACAGATAAATTGCGCTCAACCTGCGCGGAAAGCGTGGCTGGCTTCAACCGGTGAATAGCAGTTTCATACCTGATAAATCCGTCAAATCCTGGCCCGGCAATCCTGGGCGTCTGCCATTTGTCGCCACTCAAGCCATGCCAGTTCCACTGAAATTTTCCGGCATCAAGCTGTTGAGGCGGAGGAGCACCGATCCATTCGTGTGGTCTTATCATATGCGGCTGAAAACTGACGCCGTCAAGCAGCATTGTCCGCCATGGAGCATGCCCGGTACCGACCATATTTACGTATTCGTTATCATAAGGGCAGAGAATAAAGCCGTGAAAAACTTCCATCTGGACTGCCGGGGAAAATTTCCCCCAGCTCCATACTTTTGCGGCGAGTATGTGTTCACCGGCGGATAATTTCAATTGGTACTGCCTGTAAAACCAGCTTTCCGGGGCGCCCGATTCACTGCCACGGCCAACAAGACAGCCGTCCAGATATAATTCATAACGTTGATCGGCGCTTACAGCCACATCCATCTCCATGCTGCTTTTCACGGAGAAGGATAACCCATAAGCGGCAACAACCGGTTCTTCGTTCTTTTGCACCTCCGGATGCGTAATCCAGGAGCACGGCCATGTCCCCTTGGCGCCGTAATACTGATCCGTATCCTCAAATCCCATGTAACGATAAGTCATTTGCATTGCCAACCTCCTAGTATCGTTTTTATTTCACAATGATCCATCTTTACCGTTTCCAATCACCGTCTCTAAATCATATTTAACGGTTCAGTTTTATTTGGGTTGACATTTTTTGCGGAACAAGGTGCCAGTAGGCCGCCAAACACATTGCATGAGTCTCGGCCATGAACATGTTCCGATAATCATCGCCGGCTACACGTTCGTCTAAATCTGCCATGCGCGTCCCGCGTTTGATATGGTAGAAAACTTTGCGGCACATGCAGGATTCAAGACAACGCCGCGATCTCACGTCATATCCGGCGTTCGGCATTAAGCGATGTGCCGTGGCAAGATAGTATGCGCCATAGGCGTTTTGATTAATCGTGTAAAAACAGCCACTTTCAGATTCAATGCTTTTGACAACCGAAGCAGACTGGCAATGAACTACGCCGCTCCAAAAACCAGCCATGTCCGGTCGGAGTGTGATCAGCCGTTCCAGACAATTAAGCGGAATGCCGTGC
>JBAYFV010000076.1:0-12355 GCA_041666985.1 Victivallales bacterium | reverse complement strand
CCATCTGCATCGGAGCTGATATATTCGGCTTTAATCGGCGCGCCCTCCTTTCTCTCGATAATGACTTCCACTGCGGAAAGCGCAATTGCGCTTAATGACGTCAGGACGGCCAGAGTGCAAATAAGTCTTTTCATTTTCTCTCTCCTTTTCTGTGATATGATTATTTTTTATTTCTTTGCCGGAACAAGAGGCTTTTTTTCTGCCGCATCCGTTTTGACGGGGGCGGTTTCAGCCGGAGGCAGTGATCCTATTTCCTTGACGTACTTCCCGTTCGGGAAAAAAGCCCTGTATTTTCCGACCATTTTCGTGAGCTCATCGGTTTTTCCGAGTTTTGCGAGGCAGAATGCGGAATTGTAGACGGCGAATTCTATCCAGTTTTTCTGTTCCTGCATTTCCTCTTTTGTCATTTTCACGGTGTAATCCTTGAGCTCGTCCGGATTTATGGAGGAGGTGATGCTCAAAGTGCCGTAGGCCTTCGAGTAGTCTTTCATCTCCATATATGTTTCGCCCATCATGCACTGGGATCTTCCGTATACGGAGTGTTTCTTGGCGCTAAGCGCTGTGATTGATATTTCGCCGTAGTTTTCAAGGGCCTTGTCGTATTTCTTCATTGCCCTGTAAATCATAGCCCTGAGAAATCTTCCTTCAAAGTAGTAGGCGCTGTTTTCCTTGACCAGGAGTTCATCGGCCGTCTTCAACGCCTTGTCAAGCTGTCCGCCCCAGTAACAGGCCGTGCTGTAGTCAAAGTAGATTTTTTCCCTGACGGCTCCCATCAGCCGCTGCTGTTCCACGGGATTGCCCGCGGTTTCCCTGGTTCTCTGTTTTCCGAGCCATTCCTCAATTGCAGGCTTATCTATTTTTGCGAGAAGCATTTCGCCTGCCTTGATTGCAACCTCGGCGCCTTCCTTGGGGTGCTTGCTGTCGCAGTTGACGAGGTTTGCGCACGCCCAGCGCAGATCCTGGACGGAAACCTCCACCTTTTCTGTCAGTATTTTATTGAAAACGGCTATGCTCTTTTCAAAGTTCTTGACCTCGTACATGTTTCGCGCGAGAGTTGACAGTGCAAGTCGGCCCTCGGGAGCCTGGGGATATTTGTTTGCCAGTGTTTCCAGAACCTGTCCCGCAAGGTCAAATTTGTTCAAATCCCCGTAGATGATTCCCATTCTGAACATAGATGACGGCACCTGTTTTGACGCAGGATATTTTTTTATGAATGCTTCAAACGACTTGCATGCGTTCTCCTTGTCTTTTGCGCCGTCATAAGCCCATCCGATGAGGGACTGGGCGCTCTCAAGGCTTTTCAGGACTCTCGGATCCTTCGTGTTCTCAAGAATACCTTTGGACGCGCGCCAGGTTCCCGTGAGTTCGAGGAGCTGTTGGAGGGCATCCTTATAGAAACCGACGGACTGCTTGTTAAGCTCATCCGCTTTTGCATTAAGTTGCGCAGGCGTGATCTCCTCTTTTTTTGCATCTTTAGGTGCAGGGGAGGCTGCCGCCAGCGCTGAAATCTCAGAAGCCTTGGTTCTCATGGCTTCGGCTTCCTTGTCGATATTTCCGGCATGCTGGATGTAATTGTCTGCAATTCTGAGTTTGGCGTCGGAAAGATTGGCAAGATCCATGTCGGCGTTCTTGGACATTTCCTTTTCGCAGTAAGTCTTGAATTTTTCAGCGCCTTTGATGTAGTCCTTGGCATTTGTGTAGCACCAGGCCAGTGAATAAAATGAACTCAATCCCCATTTCGTATGCGCGAAGTTGTCAACGATATTCTGGTAGTAGGGGGCTGTTGTCCGGAACGCTTCGCGCGCTTCCTCGGCCTTCTTTGCCTTTTCCTCGCCCTGAGGCAGCTTGTTTGCTTCGGTGGCCAGTTGCGCCGCCTTGTTGTAGTAAAATCTTGCGATTCTCGCGGAAACGTCCCCTGCGAACTGATCCGCCGGACATGTTTTCAGATAAAAATCATAAACTATAATCGCATCATCATAGTCTTTTTTGCCCCACAGCACTTCTCCAACCTGAACCATTGTTGTCGGAGTGTTTTCGGCAGCGGGATAAAAATCGCACAGGTACGCCGCCGCCGCCATGGCTTCCAGGGTCTGACCGGTTTTCAAATATGAAAACGCAAGTCTGGCCAGGACTATGTCGGCATCGGCCCCTTTTCTGTCAGCCTTGAGGATTTTAATGTAAATTTCCAGTGCATTTGCGAATTTGCCGTCGGCGAAATGCTGATCAGCTTCTTTTCTTTCAAGGGATGAGCCGCCACCCTTCCTCCTGCCGAGTCTGCTTTTGATGTTTTCCGGAATGGTTATTTTCTTGCCCACCGCTTCAAGCTTCTCCTTGCATTCGCTGAAACCGCTTAACGCATCGTCATACTTCGGGAATTTTTCAAATCTGGTGACGATCCTGTAGAAATTCTGAATCGCCTCGGCGTAAAGTGCAGTTTTTTCCGCATCAGGCGCCTTTTCGGCTTTTGCCGTCAACGTTTTTCCCAGCCAGTATGACTGATACACCGAAGGCGATATATATTCCATGGACTGCTCCTTGTATGCTTCGTCAAACGCCTTGAGCATGGCGTCGATGTTTTGATCCTTGAGCACCTTCAGGGCATCGTCAATACGGCCAAGGAAGAGGTAGGCCCTTGCCTTTTCAATGTACGCAAGGGCTGCGATGGAATCCATCTTCCATACAAGGTCATCGATCGGTTTGATTGAGTCATTGACAGTTTTCTGCCATCCGTCCCTCTTTTTTTCGATCATTTCCTCGACGGTGTCCAGTTTTATCTGGAGCTGGCGGAGCTTGGTGTCCCTGTCGTCTCCGGCGGCGGCTTCCTTGTCGGATTCCAGGGCGTCAAGATACTTGACTGTTTTTTCGGCTTCCGGGATCTTGTTCAGTTGCTTATATGCGTAGATAAGATAGTTTGCCGCCTCTGTAAATTCCTTTTTCCCGACATCTGTCTTGGGTGGGGCTGCAAGGTATATCTTGAAATAATCTTCAAAGGCTTTTACCGCTACGTCGAATTTCTGTTTTTTGACGGCTTCAACACCGAGGACGCGCCGTGAGTTGGGATAGTATTTGCTGGAAGGCTGAACCGAAGATATGATGGTGTTGCCTTCATCGGCCTTATTGGATGCGAATTTCGTCACTCCAAGCTGGATTTTCAGCAGGTCGATGTCCTCCGGATTCTTCGCCATCTCCTGGTTCAGTGCAAGTTCCGAATAGTCAAACATCTTGTGTTCGTTCAGCTCGTTTGAAAGCGTTATCGCTGTTTCGGTGTCTGATTTTGCAGAGGCCTGATATGGGAGCAGAAAAAACGACGCTTCGAGAAATGCGAAAACCGCAAGCAATCTAAAGATTCGCATTTTATACTTCTCCTGATTTGTTGGTTATGTGGTTGGGGTGTTGTCCTCTATAACAAGGAATTCAACACGGAAACAAGATTCTTCCTTAAAAAGTTTTGATTCGCGTATTTTTCCAAAACGGTTGATATTATATTCCGCCATTCAAAGGAAATCAATACTCGGACATCCGCTAATATCTGATTTTTTTTCAGAGACGCCTTTGTGTTTTACTCCGCAGGAGGCGCGCCGTTTTTCATGGTGAATATGGCTTTTGCGGCGACCTTGCGCAAAGCTTCCGGATTGCCCCTGTTGTTGTAGGTGTCGTTGAGCCAGTCCAGTGATTCCTTGTTGTTTATCCTGGCAATGGCGTCTAGAATCAGGGTTTTCCTTTCGGCGTTCCGTTCCGATCTGAAAATATCCGCAAGGGCCTGCGCCGCGTTCGGATCCCCTATTCCGGAAAGCGCCTGAAGCGCGCTTTTCCTAATCTGCGGATTCTGATCATTTGCGGCGACACTGGAAAGGGATGGAACTGTCTCCGGCTGTCTTACTGTTGAAAGAGCTCCAAGCAGGTTCGCGTTTATTTCATTCTGTCCGTGGCATGCCTCCACAAGCTGTTTGACCGTTTCATCCGTGCCGATTCTTGCTATCGCCTGTCTTGCCTCCGAAGAGAAATAGACATCCCTTGAAGATTCGAGGGCTTTGATGAGAGGGGGCGCGGCATCCGCATTGTCCACCGCCTGAATGGATCTGATATAAAGATCCCTGCATGTCGGGTCGCTTTCCGAATCTATGAAATTGACAAGTGCTTCAACCGATTCGGCGCTTCCTGTCTGGGCGAGAACCCTGGACGCAGCCGACTTGACCGAGGCCTTGGCGTCGGAGCCGAGCAGTTTTTTAATTGCCGGAATTACGGCATCTCCGAAGCCGCACAGTTCCCCGATTATCCCTTCGGTCTGGGGAATTAGCGGCTGTTTCGCGTTCAAATTTGAAAGTTCATCAATCAGTCTCCGGATTTTCGCATCCCTTTCAAATGCGGAACTCCCGTCTTTCTCCGGTACGGTGGGGGGCTGAGTCTTTTTCGCCGGTCCGGTCTTCGGCAAAGTGTTTTTTTGAGCGGTCGCGTTTTCGGCAGCCATTCGTTGTCCCGGTTTTCCTGGGCCGGAAGTTAATTTCATGACGATCAGCAACAGTAAAACGGCAGTTGCGGCCACAGACACCGAAAGAAACAAATTTCTTGTTTTCATGATTTTCAACTGTTTGAAATTTTGAAACTTCGAATTTTGCATACGCTTAAAACTATGGAACTGTGAAACAAAGGCGTTAATGGTACAGCTGAAATCGGGAATATGCAAACACGATGATCCGCATCCGATACTGAACACTCTTGTAAAATATCTTAAGCTAATGCACGAATGTCTTGCGAATGGTTCAAATGACAGTATTGTATTCATCTGTTAAAGGTTCCCTAAATTGTTAACTGGAGTTTCACATGGGAAATATTTTAAAGGCGTCCCTTGTTGTTTCCGCGATGGCTCTGACCTTCCTCGCCGGTTGCACGATGGGATATGACAGGGGGGCCGCTGAAAGCAGACTGGGGAAAGTCGTTATTGACGATGTCTCTTCAAAGCCCAATACAATAAAGACTCCCCTGAAAGTTGCACTCTTCGCCGACATGGAGACGATGATTTCCCCGGAGGAATTCGTAGAGACGTGGGACTGGAGCGCCGGTGATAAGAAACTTATAGTGTCCTATCTGGAAAACCTTGAGGAACTCGGCTACATCTCGGATTATTTCATCGTACCCGATAATCCCGGCTTTTCGATGCAGGACATAAATTACATGATCAATGAAGCCAGGAAGAAGGATGCCGATGTTCTCATATCTCTCAGAGGGATAATAAAAGTCAATAGATATTTTAATCCGGCTGCGATACTTGATCTGACAATCCTCGGGGCGTGTCTTTTTCCGGGTTCCAACTGTGACGCGCTGCTTCTTGTGAATATGGACATGTGGAATGTAAAAGGCAAGGACTGTATTTTGACCGTGAATGGAGAGGGGATAAAAAGAATAAGTGAGCCCACCTTCCTTCTTGAACCCGAGGACGCCGTCATTTCCGTAAGAAGGGATACTCTGAGGAAAGTCCTTTCTGAATTCAAGAAAAGGTGCCGTGAAATAAAACCGGCGAAGTAAGAAGGGGAATAGCCAATTGTTCAAGAATCAAAACTGCACGGTAATATACTGGGACAGGGATAAGGATATCTTCGGTGCCGAAATTTCAGCCGCCGAGGGCGGGAAGATGATAGTTCGGCAGACTGTCTTTTCGGATCCCGGCATTCCCTCCTTTTCGGCCAGGCTCCTTCATGTGTGCGACACGCTCAGCCCCGGGGAGAACCACAGGATAATACTTGCTTCGCGTTTCGAGGAGGCAATATGCATTGAACTGAATCTTCCGAAGCTCCCGCAGGCTGAAATGCAGAAGGCCCTTGGTTTTGAACTGCCAAGGCATATCCCGGTCTCAATCGAGGGGATTACATGGACTTACAGGATAATCGGAGAAATGCCCGGCGAAACAAAAAACTCAACCCTCTCGAAAGTGAGAATACTTGCAGTGAGCCGCAAGTCCTGGGATTCCGCAGTTGCGGAAATAACAGGCTCGGAAATAAAAGCCGATGCCGTAACGCATCCCCTGATGGTTTTCAACTCCCTGCCGGACAATCCGGAATTCATGCTGGATGATCCGGATGAGCTCCTGAAGCTTTTCCCGGGCGGGGTGGGGGCGGCAAAAGACGGGGGTTTAAATGCGAAGTTCGCAGGACTTGAAGGTTTCGGGAATCTTTCAGCGAAACATAAGGCCGGACTTCTTGTAAGCCTTCTTATCGGTGAATTCATTCTGCGGGAAGCTGCGGCGCCTGAAAGCCTCAACATTGCTCCGCTGCCGGACACAATGCGTCCTCGGAGGTTCAGGGCGAGCAGATATTCCGCAGCCGCCCTGTTTATCCTTGTCTTACTGCTCGGAACGGTTCTGATTGCGAGAAGCTGGTGGGACGCCCGGGCAAGATACTGCAGGATAATCGTTGAAAAACAGAGGATTGTCTCCAAGATCAACGAGTTCAAGCAGGAAGGGGCCAAGAACAAGAAGATTGATGAACTCATAAGGAAGATTGACGGGACTGAACCCGGCAACTCCGAGATCATTCAATGCCTCCAGGCGCTTTCACAGAAACTCCCGTCCAGCATGTGGATAACGATGTTCAGCACCAAGGACGACGATATAGATTTGACAATATGCACCATGAAGGACAAGGATGCGCAGGCTGATCTGTCCAAGCTCAGCGGCATTCCGGTTTTCTCTAGTTTCAGCATCCGCAGCACAAGAAGGGACAGCGACGGCACTTTGACAATATTCGTCCATATCGTATATCAGAGCAAATTCAAGAGGCAGAAAGCCAATGGGTAAGGTGAAAACACTCATCAGTTCAAACAGGAGGGGCGTACTGGGGGTTGTCCCGGTGATTGCGCTTTCGATAATCGTAATCGCCCTTTACAGGAAGGAAATCGCCAGCCTCTGGCCCGGCGGCGACAGGATACAGAATGAGATTGCCGAGCTTGCAGACATGCATAAGAATCTTGAAAGAGAGATCAGGGAGGTTCGAAACATACGGCAGATAAGGGAGAATTTCATAAGGCAGGGAAAGGATTTCTGGATCCCGAAAAGGGACGGTGACATAGAGAGCAGCATAATCAAGAAAATAGAGGATGTTGCAAAGACGTCGGGGCTCAAGCTCCAGAACATAGGAAACGCGAGGCTCACTAAGATAAGTGAGGAAATATCCTTCATGGAAGTCAATATTGAGGCGAAATCATCAATGGAGGAGATATCAAGGTTCATATCGGACCTTTACAAGGCCAATCCCTGTTTCTATTGGAGGAAATGCGTCCTCAGGCCATTCAATCCGCGTGATGCGAAGGACATAGTGCTCAGCGGGACAATCAATGTTGTCTCCCTGACGGGTGACGGTGTGGCAAAAGTCCTCATGGACGGTGAAAAATGAGGACGTTCTACATATTTTCAAACCTCTTCCTGTTTATTCTCGCGGTGCTTCTGCTTGCGGTGAATATCGCCTTCAAGCCGCACCCGCCCGACAAAATCCTTTCTGCGGCTCCCGTTTTGAATGAAACCGTTTCATCCGCCCAGAAAATAAAGGGCGGACGGGAGGAGATTCCCGACATTGCCTCCCTGTGGGACAACAATCTTTTCAGTCCGTACAGGTCTGGAGAAGGGGGGGCGCTTCTGGGAGCCGCAAGGCCTACAGGCATGGAGCTTATGGGAGTATGCAGTTTCGGCGACGTCTCAGGAGCCATAATACTTGACAAGCAGGCTTCGGCGGCGGCACCGCAGGCCGGACGCTTGCGCAACAAGGGGATTTCGCCGCCGGGTGCGGCGTCGGCGACCGCGCCCCGTTTCTATAAACTCGGAGAACAGCTTGAAAACGGGTTCACATTGAGCGAAATTAACCCCGACTCTGTTGTCCTTTCAAGAGGGAGGGAGCAGATCGTCCTGAAGCTGGAATTCGAAGATGACGGCTCGGCTTCAAGAATTACAGCCGCCGCAACAGCTTCTGAAGCGGCAAATGCGGCCATCAAAATTGAACAGAAACCGCTGCAGAACGGTCAGCCGGAAACACCGGAAACACCGGAAACTGCAGAAGTGACGGTTGCTCCCGGGGCGAAGGTGGCTCCGTCCGCTCCTGTTGCGCGGGCGGTTCGGGGGACTCCGGCCGCTACGGGAGTTACGCTAACACCTCCTCGTGTTCAACCGCCCAGGACTCCTCGGGCGGCACCGGGTCAATAAGTCCGTACTTAATATTAATATAAAAGGTGTTTCATGAAAAAATTTATTGCTTCGGCGTCTCTCCTCCTGTTGACTTTGTTGTTCCTGTTTTCCTGTTCGATGTTCAAGGATGACAAGCCGGTGAGCCAGGCGTCGCCGGAGGATTCAAAGCTTAACAGGAAAACCGAGCTTGTGAAAGAAGAGAAGAGGGAAACGATGAAGGAAGAGGTTGTTGAAACCCTTCCCTCCCCGAAGACCGACGATAAGATAAAGGACATCGTTAAGCTGTCGGAAAGAAAACGTGTTGAAGCGCTTGAACAGCAGGAGCCTTTCTATGTCAAACTCCTTGCAGGCGAGGACGTGGAGGAGATGCCAATCACGCTAAATCTCGATGCCGCCCCCATAGCGAATGTCGTGCGTGCGTTTTCGACTTTCCTCAAATTCGACTTCCTCATAGATCCGCAGGTCACCGGAAACGTCTCAATTTCAGTCAACAATTCAAAGATGAGCAAGAGGGAGGTGTGGGAGATGTTCGAGCAGATTCTCTGGCTCGCCGGATCATACTGTTCGCCCGACGGCGACATCCTTCACATTCTTCCGTTTGCGAAAATGCCGCAGGAGAGAAAGATTCTCGCCGACCACGATCCCCGGGCGAACGTAGAAGTAGTGCTGCTTTCAATACGCAATGCTGCGTCCAAGGACATTCTCGAGAAGATCAAGAGTTTCATTACTCCCGGAGCCACCGCGATGGACATCACCCATCAGAACTCCATCCTGCTTATCGAATCTCCTGCGAATGTCGCAAAAATCAGGTCGCTGGTGAAGCTGCTCGACCAGAAAAACAAGAACAACTGGCCTCAGGTCGTCATTCAGTGCCTTAACGTTTCCGCATCCAGAATTAAAAATGAGCTTGCCTCGACATTGCCGATACTCGGTTTTCCGGTTTCAACCGAAAATATTCAGGCCGAACCGGGTTCAATCAACATTGTGAGCCTTGACAGACTTCAGGTCATCATAGCCACCGCCGCGAACGAGGAGGCGCTCGATGAACTCAAAAAGTGGGTGGCCATACTTGACAGGACGGATGTGGGGGAACAGGAACAGGTCTTCATATATAAAATAGTGAATTCCAGGGCTGACCAGCTTCTCAGTGCGGTTTCCATTATCTTTCCGACAGAAAGCACGTCTATCGCCGCAGGCGAGGGCGGAGGCGGAACCGCATCGTCAACATCGTCGTCAACATCAGGTACCGGATCAAAATTGACGGGAAGCAGTTCACTCACCGGAGGAGGCGCATCGAAATCAGGGTCTTCCTCCGCCGGCGCAAATAAACATCCCACCTCAACTTCAAGCTCCAGCAGCAGTGCCAAGGGGGGGGGGCAGGATGACAAGGGGCCGGCAAGCGTCTTTGACGTGCCTGTCAAAATATTTGCGGACGGCGTCCACAACAGGCTGGTGATAAGGACGACTCCGAGAACTTATGCCATGCTGAGGGCCGTGCTTGAGAGGCTCGATACGGTTGCGGCGCAGGTGCTTCTCCAGGTGCTGGTGTCGGAAGTGACTCTCACGGATGACACTGCGTACGGTCTGGAATTCTCTGAGAAAAGGTCGGATGGCAACATACAGAGCCTCTTCGGGACAAACTGGTCGTCTCTTGCCAAAGGGACAACTGGGAAGGCGAATGACGGATTCAAGTACTTGCTTTCAAACAAGAGGGATCCCAATGAAAAGTTCGCCTATTTGAAAGCCATTGCAGGGAAAGGGAAGGTAAAGGTGCTTTCCAGCCCGCAGATTCTGGTGGCAAGCCATTCCCAGGCCAAGATATCGGTGGGAGACCGGGTTCCGATTGTGACCAACCAGATCACCGACACATCATCAGTTACAGCAAACAACACCACAGTGCTCAACAGTGCAATCGAGTATGTTGACACAGGGATAATCCTCATCATCACTCCGCATGTCACCGAAGGCGGCCTTATTACGATGGAGCTTGATCAGACAGTCTCGGATGCAAAAAAAACCACATCCTCCACGATTGATTCCCCGACCATTTCTGAACGCATCCTGCAAACCGTCCTTTCCATACGCGACGGAGGAACAGTGATAGTCGGCGGAATTATCAAGGAAAAATCCGAGGAGAACAACCAGTCAATTCCATTTGTCTCGGAAATCAACTTGCTGAGCAAGCTTTTCGGGAACACCACCAGTACCTTGATCAGGACGGAAATGGTTGTGCTTATAACAGGCAGAATCATTGACGAGCACAGCAATCTCGATGAAATAACCGCAAGATATAAGCAGGCGTTGAAGGCGATAACCGACATGGAAAAACAGAATATCAGGGAGGAAAATGCAAAATGAAGGTCAAAGCCGGTTTGATATGATTTTCAGGGAGCTGTCGTCCCTGTATCCCGACTATCCTGAAAAAGCGAAAAAGAATCCCGAACTCAGGAGGCTTGACTGGGAACTTTGCAACCAGGGTGCGATTTCCGAAGCCGACCTCATTTCGATATACTCGAAATCAACCGGCCTTGAAATCAGGGACGAAGATGAAATCAGGGACAGGGAGATTCTTCCCTTCCCCGGCATTTCAACCGATTATCTCCTGAACTGGGCTTGTCTGCCCGTGTCATGGACTGACGATGAAATGGAAATGCTCGTCAGCGAACCGTACAGCCTGGACAAAATGTCTTATTTCATTAAGAGCCTCTATGGCAGGAAAGTCAGGTTCTCCCTTGTGAGACGGAGTCTGCTTGAACGTAAAATCAATGCGGTCCACGAAAAATCTCCGGTCGAACAGGAAAACAGTTCAAACCAGTTTCTGCAGGCGGGAGATAACGAGGAGACGCTGAGGAGCCTCGCAAGCGAGGCGGCAATCGTAAGGCTTGTGAATGAAACATTCACAAGGGCCATTGAATCAGATGCAAGCGATATCCATATTGAACCGGAAGAGTCGAGGCTCGTGATCCGTTTCAGAATTGACGGCATGCTCCACCTGATAATGACAACCCCCCTGTCCCAGTATCCCGCAATCGTGTCGAGGATAAAACTTATCGGAGGCCTGAATATCGCGGAACGCAGGCTTCCCCAGGACGGCAGGACAAATCTGAAGCTCGGCAGATACGACGTTGACGTCCGCATAAGCACGATCCCGACCATGAACGGCGAAAGCGTTGTTCTCCGGCTCCTGAGAAAAGACGCAATGACTTATGACCTGAAAAACATAGGGATGAATGAGAAGATGCGCCTGGAGTTCGAAAGAATCGCATCTCTTCCATTTGGAATAATCCTTGTAGTGGGACCTACCGGAAGCGGTAAGACAACCACCCTCTACAGCGCCATGACGATATTGAACACGGTGGAACGTAAAATCATAACAATTGAGGATCCCGTCGAATACAGGGTCACAGGCCTTTCCCAGATGCAGGTCAATTCGAAGATCGGCCTTGATTTTGCAAACGGGCTCAGGCATATCGTCCGTCAGGATCCGGACGTGATTCTAGTGGGTGAAATCCGAGACAGGGAAACTGCGGAAATCGCAATCCACGCCTCGCTGACGGGACATCTGGTGCTGAGCACCCTCCACACAAATGACGCCGCCGGCGCCATTAGCAGACTTCTTGACATCGGTGTTGAAGGTTTTCTGATCTCCTCGTCCCTGAAGGCGGTTCTTTCGCAGAGGCTGATAAGAAAAATCTGCATTAAATGCCATGGAAAGGGAAGCGAGCGGGAAACAGGAAAATGCAAGGCGTGTTCCGGAACCGGATTCAAGGGGAGGACCGGCATTTACGAACTCCTTGTGGTAAATGAGGAAATAGCCTCCGCCATTTCAAAAAACAGCGACAGCAGTACAATCATGAATCTCGCAATAAAGAACGGGATGAGGACAATAATGGAGGATGGAAGGGAGAAAGTCGAAGCAGGCGTGACAACCGCTTCCGAAATTGCGAGAGTGACGATCAATGTCTAGCCGGAAGTTGGTAATTTAGAAAGTAGAATTTAGAAAGTAGAAAACGATGAGAATTTAGAAAGTGTAAAACAAAAATGCTTTCTAAATTCTAATTTCTACTTTCTAATTCTCGAAAACCGACAATTGAAAATAGTAAATTGGAAATAACCCCATGCCATTGTTTAAATACAAAGCGGTCGGTCCGGACGGCAGAATTACGGAAATCCTCATAGAGGGTGATT
>JBAYFV010000075.1:0-12359 GCA_041666985.1 Victivallales bacterium | reverse complement strand
CCTGGGCAAGACACACGGCGAGGGAAAGTCCATGACTCTCCGACTGACGGAAGGCAAGACGGCAAATATGCTCGTGATCATGGAAGACATTGCCCACGGCGAACGCATAAGAAAATACATAGTTGAAGCGCTTGTCGGCGGTGCATGGACGAAAATATTGGAGGGCACATGTGTCGGACACAAAAGAATAGGGCGTTTCGCGCCTCTGAAGGCATCAGAAATACGATTGGTTATAGTGGAAAGTGCTGGAACACCGAAGATCAGGGAATTCAGCGCATGGATGGCTGGGGAAAATCTTTTCCATCGTAATGAGCCGTAAAGAAACCTGTAAAATCAACAGCCGGAACATTCATTCCGGCTGTTGATTTCAATTATATTTTTAAATGCCGGGAGTTCAGCTCCCGATTTCCGCAAGGGCGGCCTTGCGGCTGAGGCGGATTTTCCCGCGGTCGTCAACACCAATGACCTTGACGGTTATCATATCACCCTCCTGGCAGATGTCGGTGACCTTATTTACCCTGTAGTCAGCCATTTCGGAAATATGGAGCAAGCCGTCCTGTCCGGGAATCAGTTCGACGAATGCGCCGAATTCCTTAATTGACCTTACCTGTCCGCGATAGATTTTCCCGATTTCAACTTCGGCGGTTATGTCCTGAACAGCTTTTGTCGCTGCGTCAAGAGCTTCCTTGTTTGCGGCGAAAATCTTGACGCTTCCGTCATCGTCTATGTCAATCTGGGCGCCCGTCGATTCGGTAATGCCCCGGATAACGCTTCCGCCCGGACCGATAAGGGCGCCGATCTTCTCGGTGTTTATTTTCAGACTTACGATACGGGGGGCATATTTGCTCATTTCGGTTCTCGGAGCCGAAATACAGTCAGTCATTACTTTCAGGATCTTGGTTCTTGCTTCGCGGTTGCGGAGCATGGCGGCGTAGAGGAGATCAATTGGAACGCCCGCAATCTTGAGATCCAGCTGAAATCCGGTAATCCCTTTTGGTGTTCCGCACACCTTGAAATCCATGTCACCGTAATGATCTTCAGCGCCTATGATGTCCGTAAGGAGAATGTTTTTGTCTCCTTCGGAAATCAGCCCGCAGGAGATTCCGGCAACCGGATCGGTTATCGGCACACCCGCATCCATAAGGGCGAGGGTTCCGCCACATACGCTCGCCATTGAGGTGGAGCCGTTTGAGGCCATTATTTCAGAAACACATCTCACCGTATACGGATAGTCGGCGGGAATCACCTGTGCGAGCGAACGCTCGGCAAGGTTTCCATGGCCTATCTCCCTGCGTCCCGGACCGGAAATCCTTCCGACTTCGCCGACACTGAAATTAGGGAAGTTATAATGCAGATAGAAGTTTTTCATGCCCACTCCGCCCGTGATGGGATCGCTCTCCTGGGCATCGCGTCCCGCGCCAAGAGTGACTATTACAAGCGCCTGAGTTTCACCGCGGGTGAAAAGCCCTGTCCCGTGAACCCTGGGGAGCACCCCCACCTCGGAAGTTATCTGACGAAGCTCGTCCATCCCCCTGCCGTCGGGACGAATGCCTTTTTCAACAATTGCAAACCGGACAGTTTTCTCAACAAGCTGGTCGAAACACATTTTGAGTTTCATATTCAATTCATCAACAGTTTCTATAAACTTAGGGGCAATCTCCGCTGAAATCTCACTGAAAATAAGATTCAAGGCCGTCTGCCTCTCCTCTTTCCCGTTGATGAGGCATGCCCCTTCAATCTTGCCTTTGCAGAAATTATGAACAGCATCCCTGACATCGTCCGGAACAAGATGGAGAACCGGCGTTTTTTTCTTTCTTCCGCCGACAGCCGCGAGTTCTTTCTGAGCCTGAATCTGCTTTTCAACAATTTCATTCGCAAAAACCAACGCATCGCGTAAAAGTTCTTCGGAGCATTCCTTTGCATCACCTTCAATCATGATAACCTTGCCGGACACGCCTGCATAAACAAGATCAAGCTGACTGTTCGCCCTTTCGGCATGAGTTGGGTTCGCAACAAATTTTCCGTCAATATAGCCGACGCGCAGGGCGCCGATTGGCCCGCGGAACGGAAGATCCGAGAGCGTCAGGGCCACGGACGCTCCGAGGATTGTCAGGACATCGGATTCGTTCTCGCCATCCGAGCTTAAAAGGAGAGCCTGTATCTGTATTTCATCGAAAAACCCTTCGGGGAAAAGAGGCCTTACGGGCCTGTCGGTCATTCTGCAAGTCAGAATTTCTTTTTCACTGGGCCGTCCTTCTCTCTTAATGTAGCCACCGGGAAAACGGCCTGCCGCACTGTATTTTTCACGATAATCCACCTGCAGGGGAAGAAAATCGGTGCCGGCCTTCGCCGTACCCGAACAGCATGCCACAAGCATGACGGTTTCACCGAGCTGAAGTATGCACGACCCATTGGCAAGATTCGCAAGTTTTCCGGTTGAGATCTCTATGATACGGCCGTTGCCGATATCAACATTCACCTTTTTTTCATTCATCATAACACCTTTTCTGTTTTACTGCGTTTATTCTCAGTAATTGTTTTTTGAAAACAAGAAGTAGTCAAGGTGATTGAAAGCAGAAAAGAATAACAAGAATCAGAACAACCATGAATATGGCGGAATCGCGGTATCAAGTTCCGACTTTCTCATGCGGAGCCTGATAGCGGCCGAATTCCACTCAGATTTCCACGGCTGTCACTGGTCTGTTAATATCCTGCTTTCAGTCAGACTGAAAACTGCCTATTTATTTTTTCTGATATTCAGCTCTGTGGTGAGAGACTGATACTTTTCATGGTTCTTTTTATTCAGATAGCTGAGGAGCTTGCGCCTTTTGCTGACAATATCCATCAGCCCCTTTCTCGAGCTTATGTCTTTCTTATGGCTTCTGAGATGTTCCGTGAGTTCGTTAATCCGTTCGGACATAAGGGCGATTTGGACTTCAGAAGAACCTGTGTCTCCCGCTTTCCTTCCGTATTTCTCCATCACTTCTTTCTTTGCACTGACATTCATGAAATCTGTAAATCCTTATATTTTCAACACTTTTTCACTTTTCGAAATCAAAAGCAGCAGAGAATCTAAGCCAAAACCGATTTTTTACAATCCGGATATAAAAAAAAAGAGAAGATTTTATTCTCCTTTGGTAAAACGCGGATGATTAATTATATTATCCGAATATCAAAAAGATTTTAACTTTATACAGAGTCTTATAATTTATGAATGTAATCGAAACCAGGAATCTTACAAAATACTACGGTCACTTTATCTGGAAAAAAAAGGAGCCCGCGCTGAACAGGCTTACAATCGAAATACCCGAAGGCTCTGTTTTCGGGTTCCTCGGGCCAAACGGCGCAGGCAAGACAACAACAATCCGGCTCCTCATGGACTTGATCAAACCTTCCGAGGGTGAAGCTCTTCTTTTTGGCGAGCCCCCCGACAATCTTGACATCAAAAGACACATAGGTTTTCTGCCGGACAATCCCGTATTCAGCTCGTATCTTTCCGCATATGAATTCCTTGACATTTGCGCAAAACTGCTGAGAATCCCTTCGTCGGAACGCAAAAACCGCATCAACGAAGTCAGCGAAATTGTAAAAATGACAAAACACCTCAAGTCCAAGCTTGGCGGCTTCTCGCGCGGGATGACACAGAGAATAGGAATAGCCCAGGCAATCCTCAACCGCCCGAAACTTCTCATTCTCGACGAGCCGCTTGTCGGTCTCGATCCCCACGGGAGACAGGAACTCAAGGATATAATACTGGAACAGAAACGAAACGGGACAAATGTTTTCTTCTCGAGCCACATCCTGTCGGATGTTGAAAAAATGTGCGACCGGATCAGCATATTGTATCAGGGCAATCTTCTCTGCTTCGGCAAACTCGATGATCTTCTTTCGCAGACGGGCTCACGGGTTCACATAAAGCACGGCGAAGACGAAATCATAAAGGATCTCATTCCGGAAGCTACCGGCACGATGCGCCATTCGGATGGAAGCTGGGAGCTTGTATTCCAGAGCAAACCGGAAACCACCCTTAGGCTGAATGAAATAAAGGAACTGCACCCCAAATCAATAACAATAACGCCTTCCAGAGAAAATCTTGAAGATTTCTTCTTCAGGAAGATTGAAAATGCGCAGGCAATTGCATAAATTATCGAATTGTATTTTTTACCATAAGAACAAAAAGTAGAAAGGAGCCTGAAAGATGAATGAAATAATGGCGATAGCGGGGGGCACTTGGAGAAGGATTCTCAGAATGCGCGTGGTTTATTTCCTGATTCTGTGCGTTCTGATCCTGATTGGAAGCGCCTACAATTACGACATCCTCTCGATGGGGATGCACAAACAGCTGATGATTGACGTATCTCTCGTGCTGAACACGATTGCGGCAATCCTGATAGCCGTATCAATCACGTTTGAAATTCCGAAGGAACTGAAGGAGGGGGTTGCATCAACTCTGCTTTCAAAACCGCTCGGCAGAACGCAGTACCTCGTCGGCAAGCTTGTCGGAATAATTGTTACGGGCATTGTGATAACAGGACTGATAACGCTCGGCTTCATGTTTGTATTCAACGCCGCTTTCGGGGAAGTGACTTCATCTATGGTGAAGGGGCACGTCCTCATAATGGCGAGCGTGATACCCATGTCCGCCATCGCAGTTCTTTTTTCGGTGTTCATTCCCGAGTTCCTCGCAGCAACGGCCACAGTGGTCGCAATCTGGTTCGCGCATGCTACATCATCAATGTCCGGCGTGAAATTCCTGTATGGCGGAATACTTCCCGACCTGAACCTCTATAATCTCCGCGCCGAAGCGGTTTACGGCGGAATCAGTTCGGGGTACATCCTTGTCGCACTTGTATGGGGCATCGTTTTCAGCGTTTTCGCAACAGCCCTGGCAAGCCTTATATTCAGCTACAAGGATCTTAAATAACTTAAACATACGGAGGAGACATACGAAATGAAAAAATCACTTATTGTTCATATTCTGGTAATGGTAATAGCAGCGGCCGCCGGATCTTTCATAGCATCAACCCTGCTCATGGATCAGAACAAGATATCTTCAGCCAGGATCAAGGTTGGACAGAAATCAGCCTGCGGCTTCAACAAATTCATCGCCGATGTCCAGTGGATGCTCTTCATCAACTACTGCGGCTCGATAGATTCAATAAAAAAAGACAATGTCAACGAGGTCTACACAAGACTGGCGTCAATAATCAGGAATGATCCTGATTTTGAGAAAGCCTATGAAATAGGCGCACTGATGATATCCATCGAATCTTCCGACAGGGCTGTCGAACTCCTGAAGACAGGATGCGACAATCCCAGACTGAGCACAAACTGGAAAATCCCGTTCCTTGCAGGATTTATTCTTACGCACAATGTCAACAAGAAAGATTTGCCGGAGCTTACCAAAAAGCTGAAAACTGATGTCGAAGGCTTCTTCGAAATGGCCGCAAAAAGAAGCTCTCCGGCACCGGAACCCCATGTCATCTCATCTTTAATGAGGGCAAAAGCCGCGAAGCTCGGCAAAACATGGAAGGCGAAAGGTTCAAAAGACACAATACAGATTATCAATGATAAACATGCGCTTCTCTGCGCGTGGGTAAACGAGACGGCCAGCGGTTACAGGGGCGGCAAAATCGGAGAAGAAGACATGGCATCCTATTCTATCGTCCAGAGTTCCACAAAGGACATGACCCAGAAAGTACTCGGTATTGCCTTTAATCTGAAGAATGAACATCCCGATGACCCGAATGTCACAAAGACAATAAATGAGCTGAAATCCAGTCTCCTAAAGGGTCAGAATTTCTGCGGCAAATGCCTGACAGTCTATGTTGCCGGAGACAAGTACTGCTCGTCCTGCGGCGAAAAGGTTGTTCTCTACGGCGTTTGCGACAAATGCGGAACCGTGAAAAAAGGCGCCTATTGCTCCGAGTGCGGAGACCCGAAGACCGAAAAGAAACAATAACACCTGCTGTTTAATCACATGAGTCATACTAGAAGAGCCGTACCAATACTTTTTGTTACGGCTCTTTTTTTATATTTCTACACTGAATCTGTTTTAAGACAGACCACGTTGAACAGGCTTAAAACCCCAAAATTAAACGTTGAAGTGGTTCTCTCCAAACTGCCTCCATCCATAAGGAACAGCGCAAAAAAAAGTCTGGAAATCGCAAAACTCAAGGATGCGGTGACATATGCGGCGACAGACAGGGAAAAGGTTTCGGCAATGTCGGCTCTGGCCTTCGCCATTGGCAACAAGAAGGAAATGGAAAAGCTTTACACGGAAATCCTGAAACACCAGCAGTATCCCGAATCTGTTTCGGCATTCGCGTATTTTCTGCTTGATGACAGACCTGATGTCTCTGTCTCAATAAAGGATTATCACTCCTACATCCAGAAATGCGTGAAAGCCTCACGTTGCAATATCTGGACGCAGGGACTTTCCAGGATTGAATCTAAAAAAGTACAGACCTATATACTAAAAGACTACTTAAGGCCTCTTATGTCGGAGCAGCCGCCATACAGCGATTATATCTCACTATATGATAAACTCTCTGAAATTGCATTGACAACGAAAGACTCCGAGATGCTTGAAAAAGCCGGCTTGATGCAGGAACAGGCATTGACAAGACCCTCCGCCGCCGAGGAACTTTTCAGAAATGAAAGGAACAAAAAATGATAGGGAGAATCCTAGCGATAGCCGAACTTACCTTCAGAAAGCTGAAGGAACCCGCCTTTCTTCTGCTTTTCCTCTTTGCCGCAGCAGCCGCCTACAGCATGTCCGAAATGGAAGTTCTTTCATTCCAGAAGGACAACATTATCCTGTCCGAACTTTTATCTTCAGGCAAGGGCACACCTCCCCTGACCAGTTTTCTCTTCATAACCTCCATGACCCTTCTGCTGGGAATATTTGCCGGAGCGACAGACATCCCGCGCGACATCGAATCAAGAATGATCTCGATACTTGTAGGCAAACCCATAAGGAGAACCGAGTATCTCCTCGGCAAATATCTGGGGTTATGCCTTATGTGCGTAGTTTTCTTTTTCATTGCTGCGGTAAGTGCAAACGCGGGACACTTAATCAAAACCGGGCACATTTATCCACTCCAGCTCATAATAAGACAATTAATGCTGGTGTTCTCAATATTCCCGTTCGTTGCAATGACCGTAATGTTCTCCTGCTTCTTCAACGATGTCGCGGCAATGATCATGGCGTCGGTATATCTTATTTTTTCAGTTTTCTTCTCCGCCATTCCCCTGATAGTTGAAATGCTTCCGAAAAGCGTTTCCGTCACATCCTATCTCTATTTCATCTATTATCTTTTTCCGAATTTCTTTTTCTACTTCCAGACATATAAAATCGTCGGGTTGATCTCCCTGTCGCTGATAATCTATTCCTTCTCGGTTACTGTGCTTTTCCTGATGATCGCATCCGTAAGGATAAATTCGCGGGACATGCTGGCTTAATGCGGGCTACGCCCGCAATATAAATTCGAAACCCGAATATCTAAATCCGAAAGAATGACCGCGAGGCGCAAGACCTTGGGGCAGATCAGAAGTAGAATCGGAGAGACAGGCAAAAGACTTAAATCAGGAGGCCGCAATCCGGCATATTCAAATAAATTCCAGAAAAACACATTAAACAGAAAAAAAAGGAGCCTTCACGGCTCCTTTTTTTTATTTGTACAATATGTCCTTGTAGGATTTTCCCGGCGGGATCATTGGCAGGACATGTTCCTGGTATTCCACATGGACATCAAGAACGAACGAACCCTTTGTTTCAAGCATTTCCCGGATTGCGTCTTCCAGCTCATCCTTCCTGTAAACTTCACGTCCCGGAATCATATAGCCCTTTGCGATAGTCACAAAATCCGGATATGGACGGGCAACCCTCTCATTTTTCAGGACTGTATTGCCGCGGCGACTACCGTAAAAACGATCCTCCCACTGTGCGACCATCCCGAGATGCTGGTTGTTGAGTATTATTGTCTTGACATCTATTTCCTCGGTGTGAAGCGTGCCGAGCTCCTGGATATTCATCTGAAAGCTTCCGTCACCGTCAATATTGACAACAAGCTTGTCGGGCATTGCGACTTTCGCACCCATTGCGGATGGAAAACCAAATCCCATTGCCCCAAGTCCGCCGGAAACAAGCAATTGGCGCGGATGCCTGTATGTGTAATATTGGGCGGCCCACATCTGATGCTGCCCTACCCCGGGCACAATAACCGCCTCCCCGCCGGTGAGACGGCAAAGGGTCTGCATGACATGTTGGGGCTGAATTTTCCCGCTTTCCTTGTATGTGAGCGGAAACTTTCGCTTCCATTCATCTATCTGGCGAAACCAGTCGGCATATTTTTTCCTTAACGGTTTTTCATTGAGGGCGTCGAGAACGTCCTTGACATTCGCAACGACTCCTATGTCGGCGGGAACGTTCTTGTTTATTTCCGATCTGTCAATATCAACATGGATTATTTTCGAGTTCACTGCGAATAAATTAGTCGGACCGGTCACACGGTCATCGAAACGGGCTCCGAGCGCAATAAGCAGATCGCATTCGTTTGCCGCGTTGTTCGCGTAAACAGTACCATGCATTCCGAGCCACTTCAGGGAAAGCGGATGGTCTTCCGGAAAACATCCGATCCCCATGAGGGTGGTTGTCACCGGAATATTGTAGTTCTCAGCAAATAGCCTTAGGGCATCAGAAGCGCCGGACGTTATTATTCCACCGCCCGCATAGATGCACGGGCGTTTGCATTTTTCAATCGAATCCCGAATGGCCTCAATATCGTCCGCGTTTATCGCATGATCCGGGCGATAGTTCCGATCTGTGATCTTTTCCGAAAAATGCGGAATGCAGACCTGTTGCTGGACATTTTTGGGCAGATCAATGAGAACCGGACCGGGTCTGCCGCTGTTAGCCAGATAAAACGCTTCGGCAAAAACCTTTGGAATCTCGCTCGCATCAAGAACAAGATAGCTGTGCTTGACTATGGGCCTGGTTACGCCTATGATGTCTATTTCCTGGAATGCGTTCTTCCCGATCAGCTTCGAACTGACCTGACCCGTTATGGCGACAAGGGGGATTGAATCCATATATGCGTCGGCTATTCCGGTGATGAGATTTGTCGCGCCGGGTCCGCTGGTCGCCATGCAGACGCCTGTTTCACCGGTGGCCCGTGCAACTCCGGCCGCCGCAAACGCCCCTCCCTGTTCATGTCTGGGGAGTATGACTCGTATCTTTGAATCCTGAAGAGCCTGGTGAAGCTCCAGCGCCGCTCCCCCGGGATAGGCGAAAATTATCTTCACATTGGCGCGTTCAAGGCATTTAATGGCTATCTGTGCGCCTTTCATCGGCTTATGCCGGCCGTCATCTTTCAATTGCTTCTTCATTTTTGCCTTTCTTCGAAATTGCTGAAAACAGAATATCTAAGTTCTTTATTATCATGGAGTACTGGAGAAAAACCCGGAAGCGGACTGGAATTCCCGGCAGGATGTCATAGGCCGGCAAGTTCGACGATGCCCGAAACCGGGCTTCGCACAGTGACAAGAGGAATTTCCAGAAAACAGTACATCGTATTAACCTTAGTTTTAATTCGGGTTAATAGTCTATCGCATTACATTCACTTTTCAATATATCCTGATTAAAAAATCTTCATTTAAATTTGATGTTGATTATTTTTTATGATGATGTCTTTTATCTGATGTTCAGGGAAAAATAAGGTGAAAACTATGATTTTGCTTTTGACAATAATTCTTGTTCTATCGCTTGTCGGCATATTCGTGCTCGCAGCAAGTATGTTCAGGATTAAAAAAGCTCTTGCCGCGTCCGAGTCTGACCTTATGAAAAAATCCGGCGAATTCAATAAACAAATCTCCGAACTTGCCGAATCAAACCGCGAACTGGAGTCGGAAAACAAAAAGCTTCAGGACATCCAGGCTGAACAGAAGGAACAGATCGACAACCTCAAAAACGCATTGAAACCGGATTCTTTCGACGGATTCTTCCCCATCTGCTCAAACTGCAAGGATATCCGGGATCCAAAAGGATACTGGCATTCCATCGAAGAATACATACAAAGCCTTTCCGAAGCCGACCTGTCACACAGCCTCTGCCCGGAATGCGCTAAAAAACTGTACCCAGACCTTTTTGACGGCGACAAAAAGGCAATCTGCCTCAAATGGAAAACAGGCTCCGACAAACCCATGTGAATCTGTCTTATCGCGATGCCATGAATCTGATTTGGCGATACCAGTAGTCCACACTGACGGTTTTTGCCTGCGTGCCTGCGGATTTCAGAAGAAGTATTCTGGAGCCGGTGACTCTCCCCGCAGCGGTTGGAATGTTTGTTGTAATTGTCGCAACACTCATATCGTCAATGTAATAAGTCACGGAAGTCCCGTCGGCATTTACAACAGCTTCAAGCCTTACCCAGTCGCCCGCAGTTACAAGCACACCTGAATTTGTTGTAGTTCTGGTGCTGTTGTTTGAAGTTACACACTGCCAGTTGGTTCCCGACACCAACCTGTCATAAATAAAATAAACTCCGTCAACCGCATTTTTAGCGGTATTCAGAGGACTGTCGTGAAGTCCGGCAGCAAAGGCGAACTCCTGCGCTGCCGTGGAAAGTGCATTGACCTTGACTCTTGTCTCAAACGTAAATTCACCTTTGCCAAGAATCAAACCTGTCTGCGACCTATACAATGATGATCCTCCATTCGCGGCTGTCCTGGTGCTGAATGTTAGAACGCCCTGTGCATTGTCGGTGGGAGTGACAGTGGCAACGGTCTGATTTCCAATTGTCGTCCCCGTATTCCCTGCCGTCCACACTATTCCGGTAGTGGTCGCAGTTTCAAAATCATCAAAGAAATATGAGAATGTTCTCGGATCAATAACGGCATCATCCACGAACGACACGCTTTTCCTTGTCAGCGAAGTCGGGGTAACATAGAGGTTCACACCATCATATTCGACAGCTCCGTCTTCCGGTGCTGTCAGGCTGATTCCGCTTGTAAGTTTGAGTGGAGCTGCCGATGCTGTTCCCGCCTTGAGCTGCAGCACCGCCGTCGGCGAATTGGTTCCTATTCCGACCCTATTGTTTGCCTGGTCAATTACGAGCGTATCACTGTCGAGATTCAGATTTGAACTCAGCGTCCAATTTCCGCCTGTTGGAAGGGCGACATCCGGGAGATTTGCGGTGACGGTGGCGACATTTGAAGCATTTCCTGCGAAAATGTTGTTTTGCGCAAGCGCAGATGAGGTGAAAACAGATTTATTCTCCCATTGCGGATTATTTGCCCCGTCAGTTGTAACGACTTGATTTGCTCCACCGTCTGCGATTTTCGCGAGTGTGACATTGTTGTCCAGTATTTTCGCGGTGGTCACCGAATCCGGCTGAATCGCGGCGACTCCGGTGTTTGAAACGGTGACATCGCCCGAAACGGTTTGGGCGGCGGCGACATTGGATCCGTTTCCGATGAGCACACTGCCGTCCGTTAATGTCACTGAATTGCTTGCCGGATTTATTGTCTTGTTTGTGATCGCCTGACTTCCGGTCAGGGTTGCGATATTCGCAATGGTCGTTGTGTTGCCCGCACCGTCATTGAGACTGCCGCTCAGGAAGACATTGGTCCATCTTTTTGTGGCTGACCCGAATTCTACAGCAGCGTCGGCCGCCGGCAAAATGGCGGTGTTTACCGCGACAGCTTGAAGATTGGTGAGTTCACGGGTCGCATTGGCCGCGCTTGAACTGCCCGAATTTACAGCGTAGGGAACCGCCTGAAGTTTTTCCCTTGGTGAAAGATCGTCCGCACCGATCGTAATCTGCAGGAAAAGAGTATCGCTTGAAGCCAGAGACTGCGGCAGATTGGGATAAGTCCCGCCACCGCCTGCGTCATCGCCGACAACCACTGAGTATATTCCGTCCGTAACAGTAATCGGGTTTCCGAGTCCGGCGGTATTGCGGTCAACATAAAGTGCAGTTCCGGCGACAAGCGCGTCATAGACTGTGACTGTCATATCGACATTGCCGTTGATTATGTTGCCGGACGCGTCCAAAAGTTTACCTGAATACAGGATAGTACCAGGTGCGGCAAAAGACGGAACTGAAAAAACGAAAAGCAGAATCATCACCACGATACCTGAAAATAAAAACGCAACATCCTTCTTCACTTTTACACCATCTCCCTTCATTTTAAGCAACCCAGACATTCCTGTCAGACTTAGAAAACCTGTGTGGCGCAGGGCAACTCTACATCAAATCCACTTGCCCGACACGGACAACTCTACATCAAATCTGAATACCAAGACGCAAACCGTATTATTTTAATCTGCTTCATCGCGATGTCGTAAACCTCACTTG
>JBAYFV010000074.1:0-12451 GCA_041666985.1 Victivallales bacterium | reverse complement strand
TCTTCAAGCCAAGTCATTGCCTTGTCTTTTTCATTTGAATCGAAATGTTTGACTTCCGCACTGACAAAATGGCTTGCTATTTTCGGGACGACAGTCAGAAACCTGCTGTCTGTAACGGCGGCGACTTTTCTGATTTTCCTGTGATGGTTCTTTACGAACTTGAAGTGTGCGAGCATCGCGGCGAAATTTTCCCAGCCGGGGAAGCGGTCGCCGGGACAAAGCATGAGTCCGTTCAATTTCCCCTTTTCTTCGATATACGGATCGATCTCCTTTGCGAGATTCGCAAAATCCCCGGCGGCAAGCGGGCCGTGCGGCATTACGACAAGGATTCCCTTGTCTTTCAGAAGTTCATACGTGACCATGGGCGCCTCCTTAATTCATTCCAAGTGCAAAGCGGACAGATTCATGCACCTCTTTCATCTGTGTATTAACATGTATATGCTAATACATGTATATGTAATTGTCAAATTTTGCGTGTGGAGCAAGAAAGGATATATTCTGAAATAAGATCACAGGCGAGATGCCTGTGCTAGTGCGCCTGTGGGGCGCACATCATTTTTAAACAAAGGAGGAAGGCAATGCAGTCAATCAAAGCGGATGTCATTTATACGGGCGACAAGGTTCTCGAGGATTTTTCCATTAATGTTTCAGGATACAGGGTGCTTTCGCTGACGCGGAAGCCGGCGGGTGAAGTCATCGGCGAGTACAAGTGCGTCACCCCCGCGTTCATAGACGCGCACTGTCATATTGGGATGTGCAGGAGCGGAGAACCCTCCAGCGAGGATGAGGCCAATGATCAGCTTGATTCCATAATGGTTCTTGCCGATGCGCTTGATTCGGTTCAGATGGATGATGCCAGTTTCGGTGAAAGTGTCGAGAACGGTTTCCTTTATTCATGTGTTGCCCCTGGGAGCGGAAATATAATTGGCGGACTTTCCGCGTTTATAAGAAACTATGCCAGCGACACCAACGCCGCATTTATCTGCCGTGCCGGAATGAAGGCTGCATTTGGCTATAACCCGATGTCAACCAGGGATTGGAAAGGCACTCGTCCATGGACGAGGATGGGCTGTCTGGCGATACTGAGAGGTGAATTCCTTGATATTGCCGGCAAAGCGAAAGGCGGGAAAAAGGAAATTGAGAAACTTAGCCCGAAGCAGAAGGCCCTCAAGGATATCCTTGACGGTAAAACCGTATTGAGGGTGCATGTCCACAAATCCGACGACATTGCAGCGCTCCTGCGTTTTGTGGACGAGTTCAAGCTCAAAGTGACTGTTGAGCATGCCGGAGACGTATATGATTTCGCGACTTTTGCGGAACTCGCAAAAAGGGGGATTCCTGTGATTTACGGGCCGATGGACAGTTTTGCATACAAGGTGGAACTGAAGCATCAGGACTGGAGGAACATAAGATTCCTGATTGACAGCGGAGTCCGGTTCGGACTCATGAGCGATCATCCGGTTATCCAGCAGAACTGCCTGCTTCTGACGCTCCGGCATTTTCTGAGAATGGGATTGAGCAGGTCGGAGGCGATTGCAATACTCACAAAAAGCAATGCCGGGATTCTGGGGGTTGACAAATTCCTGGGGACGCTTGAGAAAGGCAAATGGGCGAGCTTTGTATGTTGGAACGGCGATCCGTTTGAGCTTGCATCATATCCCCTGTCCGTTTTCGGCGAAGGAAAACTGGTTTACAGGAGCTACTGATCTGCCTGTCGAAATCCTATTCGCTGGGATATGTGTTTTTTTCAGGGCTGGAAGAATATAAACCGTATCCACGTGAATGCCGGAAAGATCCCCTACTGACCCGACGACAATCTTTCGGCGCTCTGCATTGGAAGGCCGGCGGCGAGGATTTTCAACTGGGCGTGTTCGATATTGTATTTCGCGCGGAGCGAACGCAGTTCATGGCTTTTTGTGTCAAAAATGACGGCTGCCGCGCGCGAATCAAAATCCCTGGGCTGTCCCACGGATCCAGGATTTAGAAGGAATTTTTCGCCATTTGACTCCCTGAGATTTCTCGATGTGAGCATTTCTATTGAGACGTTTCCATGTTTCAGCGTAAAAATAAGGGGAATGTGCGTGTGTCCGTAAAAACAGAATTTCGAGGACTGGAGAAAGAAATGAAACAGCGCGCTCTGTGAACTCAGGATGTATGGCCAGCTTTTCCCGTCTATGCCTTCAAGGGATGAATGGACGAACTGAACACCTTCCACCTCCATGTGATAGGGCAGGGTGTCCAGCCACGATATGTATGCCTTCGGGAGTGTCTGCTGCATCCAGAGGATCACTTTTTTCGCGCAGGGCTGGATGTCCCAGTCGGAACCGTGCTGTGTCGTATAGTGGTCGTGGTTTCCGCGTATTGACTCGATTTTCATGTCCTGGACAAAGTCAATGCATTCCCTGGGGGATGCGCCATACCCGACGATGTCACCGGTGCAGACAATCTTGTCGCAGCCGGCCTCCTTGATGGTTTTGTAGCAGGAAGTCAAAGCTTCAATGTTACCGTGTATATCGCCTATGATTCCTAACAGCATGCTGACTTCACAATATTTATTTTTGGAACTGCAATGGCATACTCTACCCCCGCAACCGCGTATGTTAAAAGGCATGTGCCCATCTTTTTGAATAAAAATCCCCAATATCTCATATTTTGACTCAAAAATCTTGAAAAATGCATTCTATTGTTTAAATTGATGAAAATTTTTTATGTGAAACACAAGATACAAGACACACCATATATGAATCAGAATCAGGTTTATGATGAAAGCAAGGTCAAGACACTAAGTTCCCTCGAGCACATCCGGCTGAGGCCGGGAATGTATGTCGGAAGAATGGGTGACGGCACACATCCCGACGACGGTATTTACATCCTCATCAAGGAAATCATAGACAACAGCGTGGATGAATACATAGTCGGTTCGGGACGCCGCATAGATGTTTCGATAAGCGAAAAACAGGTGACGGTCAGGGATTACGGGCGCGGTATTCCGCTCGGCAAGGTCATTGAATGCGTTTCCCAGATAAACACGGGAGCGAAGTTCAATACCGATGTCTTCCAGTTCTCCGTCGGGCTGAACGGCGTCGGCACAAAGGCGGTGAACGCCCTCTCGGAATATTTCGAGGTCACGTCCTTCCGTGAAGGCAAGTTCAAGAAAGCCGTTTTTAAAAACGGCAATCTTGTCAAGCAGGACGACGGCAAATCCTCCGAGCAGAACGGTACGCTGATCACTTTCATACCCGACTCGCAGATGTTCCCCAAGCTTACTTTCGACAAAGAGTATGTTGAAAAAAGATTGTGGATGTATGCGTACCTGAACAGCGGGCTTTCCCTCTATTTCAACGGGGAGAGGTTTTATTCCAAGAACGGCCTCCAGGATTTGATTGAGACGGAGGTCGGGGATGAAAAGCTCTACAACATAATCCATTTCAAGGAGAAGACTCTTGAGTTTGCATTCTGCCACACCACGAACTACGGCGAAAATTATTATTCCTTTGTGAACGGGCAGTACACGAACGACGGCGGAACCCACCTCTCGGCCTTCAAGGAGGGCATACTGAAAGCCGTAAACGACTTCGCCCAGAAAAGCTTCGACGGCAGCGACGTCCGCGACGGAATCGTCGGCGGAATCGCAATAAAGCTGCAGGATCCGATCTTTGAATCGCAGACGAAAAACAAGCTCGGCAACACGGACATCAGGGCCGGGATTGTGAATGCCGTCAAGGATGCGGTCCTTAACTACATGCACCGCCATCTCGACCAGGCGAATGTGATGATTGAAAAAGTGACCCTGAACGAAAGCGTAAGGAAGGAAATCCAGGGCATCAAGAAGAAATCCAAGGAGATAGCGAAGAAGATCGCGCTCAAGATCCCCAACCTCAAAGACTGCAAGTTCCATCTCAATGACGGCTCTTCCAAAGGGAGGAATTCGATGCTCTTCATCACGGAGGGGCAGTCAGCGGCCGGTTCAATGGTCAGTAGCCGGGATGTCTATTCACAGGCGATTTTCTCCCTCCGAGGCAAGCCGCTGAACTGCTATGCGAAAAAGGTTGACGAGATTTACAGCAATAACGAGCTTTACTTCATAATGCAGGCCCTGAACATTGAAGAGGACATTGAAAACCTCAGATACAACAAGGTTGTGATTGCAACCGATGCGGATGTTGACGGCGTTCACATACGGAATCTGCTGATAACATATTTCCTGCAGTTCTTCGAGCCTCTCGTGCTCTCGGGGCATCTTTATATCCTTGAAACCCCGATATTCAGGGTCAGAAACAAGGAAAAGACGGTCTACTGCTATGACGACGGGGAGAAGGGGAAGGCCATTCGTGAGCTTGGGGAGAGGAGCCTGGAGATAACCAGATTCAAAGGACTCGGCGAGATTTCACCGTCGGAGTTCGGACAGTTCATAGGCGAAGACATCCGCCTCACAAGTGTCACCGTTGACCACATGCGCAACGTTCCGGAAATTCTCGCGTTCTACATGGGTGACAATACCCCGGAGCGCCGTAATTATATTATGGAGAATCTTGTTCCATGAAGAAGCACAAGGACAAAAACAAGGATAAGGAGCTGAAGGGGGAAGAGGCCGTAAGAAAGGAATCCCCGGAAGAGGCTGAAAAAGAAGAGGCTGTTTCCGCAGCTGAAGTTTCCGAAAGTGAAAACATCGGGCCCACCGCAATTCCGAGAAGCGGCAATACGCATCTGCGCAGGCTGATGGACGTGAACTTCCTCGAATACGCCTCCTATGTGATAAAGGACAGGGCCATTCCAGATGTGGATGACGGGTTGAAGCCCGTCCAGCGCCGGATTCTCTGGTCTCTGAAAAGACTGGACGACGGGAAATTCCACAAGGTCGCCAATGTCGTCGGCCATACAATGCAGTATCACCCCCATGGAGATGCATCAATTTACGAGGCGCTGGTTGTTGTCGCCAACAAGGAGTATTTCATAGACAGGCAGGGGAATTTCGGAAACATATTCACCGGTGACGTGGCGTCTGCGGCGCGTTACATCGAGTGCCGCCTGAACTCCCTTGCGAAAGAGGTTCTTTTCAACAATGACATAACCGAATTCGTTGATTCCTATGACGGCAGAAACAGGGAGCCGGTTTCACTTCCGGTCAAAATCCCGGCTCTCCTCATGCTTGGAGCGGATGGGATCGCCGTCGGAATGTCAACCAAGATACTCTCTCATAACTTCAATGAGCTTATCGAGGCCCAGATTGCAATCCTGAGGGGCGAGAAATTCACGGTGTATCCTGATTTCATCCAGGGCGGCCTTATGGATGTCACGGATTACAATGAAGGCAACGGCAGGATTGTCCTACGCGCAAAGATAGAGAAAAACGGACGCAAACTCATCATCCGCGAGATTCCGGCGGTAACCAACACCGAGAAACTCATCGCTTCAATCGAGAACGCGGTCCGTAAAAATAAAATCAAGGTTTCATCAATCAACGATTATACCGGCGAGAAGATCGAAATCGAGGTGACGCCTGCAAGAGGTTACGACACGGACAAGGCGCTGAATGCGCTTTACGCCTACACGGACTGTTCGGTTTCCGTCAGCGCAAGCCTTATTGTCATCGCGGACAACAAGCCGGTGAAGATGTCGGTCAGCGAGGTTCTTCACAGGAACACCGGAAAGCTTGTTGAATATCTCCGCCGCGAACTCGAAATCGAACTGGGGAAACTCAACGATTCGTTCCATGACAAGACACTCGCCCAGATATTCATTGAAAACAGGATTTACAAACGTATCGAGAAGTGTGAGACCTATGAGAAGGTCCTAAAGGAAGTCCATGCCGGGCTTGAGCCTTTCCGCCACATGCTCAAACGCGATGTTACGGATGCCGACATTGAGAAACTCCTCGCGATCCCGATACGCAGGATTTCCCTTTTCGACATCAACAAGAACAAGAAGGATATTGACGACATAGTCCTGCAGATCGAGGAGGTCCAGAAAAACCTCAAGCGCATGAAGGCTTATGCGATAAAATATCTCAAGGGGCTGCTCGACAAATACGGCAAAGATTATCCGAGGCACACTGAGATAGAGACCTTCGACAAGATAGATGTGAGGAAGGTGGCCCTCAACAACATCAAGGTCGGATGGGACAGGAAAAACGGATTCATAGGCACGTCCGTGAAAAGCGACGACACTGTCACCTGCAACGAGTATGACCGTCTTCTCTGTATCGAACGCAACGGCAAATACAAAGTCATTGCGATTCCGGACAAGATGTTTGTCGGACGGCTGGTTTATTTCTGCAAATACGACAAGAGCCTTGTGTTCAACATTGTCTACAAGGACAGGAAGACAGATTTCAGCTATGCGAAACGCACGGTGATAAGCAAGTTCATAACCGACAAGGAGTACAATATCGCTCCTGACGGCTGCAAGATTGACCTGATTAACACGCGCCCGAATTATGTTTACGAATGTGTGTTTGAACCCAAGCTCCATCAGAAGCAGAAAAGCGGTACGCTTGATTTCAGTAAAATCGGAATGAGGACCCCGCAGTCGCGCGGCTTCAGTATTGCAAACAAGAAAATAACCGATTATCGTTTTCTCGGTGTCTCGGACGGACAGGGCAACATAGTCCAGCCCGCCGCCGAAACGGTCGAAGGCGAGCCGCAGCCGCCTGCTCCGGAAGATGTTTTCCCGCCAGTGGAGGCTTCTGTTCCCGTCTTGGAATCCGCAGGTAAAACTCCGAAGACTGTAAAATCCGGGTCCGAAGAGGAAACTGTTGAGGGGAAATCCGCTAAAAAGGAGACTCCCGGGGAAAAGGATGCCAGGGAGGAAGAGGCTCTTGAGCTTGAAGCGGAAGATGCTGAAGATGAAAAAGTGAAAAAGGGCAGGGGCGGAAAGCCTGCGAAATCAAAAGCATCCAAGCCGGGGACAGAGAGGAAAACCCTTAAATCCGAAAAGAAACCGGACGGGAAAAAAGAACATCCGGAGAAGGCGGTCAAAGGCTCCAAGAAAGGCGGAGCCGAAGACTGGGGGATAGCCCAGCCCGAATTGGGATTCTGAGATATTCCATCTTGTTGCCGCGTTCCTTTTCCGATGAATGCAATTCGGTGTCTACAGACGTTTCCGACCTGTCTTCAGGTATTGCATGTCTCAAAAATCCGCGATCTGGAGTTTCTGGATTCTAGGGATGTATTTTTCAGCCTCTTTGACGCGGTCTTCCTCTACCATGCGCAGAAAATTGGTGATCATCTCATTGTGCGCCTCACAGGTGAAATAATTTCTTAGCGGCATGAACTGTTTAATCATTTCGGAATCGGGATGTTCAATCGGCCAGAGCGCTGAAACTTTACGGATACCGGACACTGCATAATTCCCATGCAAGGCGCACCAGCCGTCAAAGTAGCGTTCAACCTCGTCCGGATCTTGAATTATTCTTGAGATTTTAGACATATACCTGCAGAATGCGGCTTTTTTCCTGCCGGTCAACGGGATGATCTTTTCCGGAGTATAGCCGAAAGTGTAAGGTATGATTTCCAGGCTGAACGCCGCTTGTCTGTCGAAGGCCAGCTTGATTATGAATCCGCTCCACCAGAATGCCTTCGGATTAAACTGCTGCCACGGTGTCGGGAAATAAAAATTACCGGGACAGTAAAAAATCGGAGTGCCTTTCCATACCTCAATTCCCTGCGGGCAATGTGCGTGAATATGGATTACCGCATGTGCACCGGCTTCGGCGAAGGCGCGGCAGGTCTTGATTACTCGCGGACTTGGCAGCGGGTTGCCCTCATTTCCGCCGTGCATAATCACAATCACATGATCCGCCTTGACGGCGGTTTCCCTTATAAGGTTGATATTGCCGAGAGGATCCAGCGGCGCGGCGCCCGGTTTGTTCTTGTCCGCAGTGCCGAATTCATTTTCCGCAATATTGATGAATGCTATTTTCATTCCGTTTCTGCTGATAATCAACGGCCTTACGGCCTCGTCCAGATTTTTTCCGGCACCAACGGTCCTGATGCCGTTTTTCTCCAGCATTTTGATGGTTTCCATGACCGGTTCCGTACCGAAGTCGCCGATATGGTTGTTGGCCAGCGCCGCAATGTCAAAGCCGGCGGCTTTGACGAAATCAATGCACTCAGGCGGACATTTCAGGTTCGGCCCGCTCTTTACGATGGGCGTCCTGGCGTTGGTCAGCGGGGTTTCGAGCTGCACCACGGACAGATCGCAGTCGTCAAGAACGGCTTTGATTCCGGACAGTATTTCCGAAGATTTCCCCGCACGGACCGGAGCAATCGCCTTATCCCACGGACAGCAGTCTCCGGTTATCAGGACTTCGACTTTTTCTTTCGATTGACTTTGGCGGAAAACTTCCTTGCCGTCTTTAAATGTCAGCACTGCATCTCCCGGCTATTGTTTCTTTTATTGAATATTTTTTAATCAGACTTTTGATTTTTGACTTCGTCAACGGCTTGAACAAAGCATCCCACGGGGCGGCTAATTTCAGTTTCTTCCCGGCAAGCGCATTATACACATCCGGCAGATCCAGAGTGTCCAGGATTCCGGGAATCATGCAGGAAAGCGGCCATCTGGCAACCGGAGACTGCACCATTTCCTCATAGGCGAACGGGGCGTTGAGCAGCGTCACCCGGCTTATATCATCTGACAGCAGGCCGGCGAAAGCGGCGACGATGCCGCCCTGACCTCTGCCGACCAGGTGAATTTGTTTAACGCCGCAGCTTTTCAATAATTTCGCCGCTGAAAGCACATCGAATACTTTTCCGCCAATGTACGGTTTCCCGAGCATGATGGCATGAGAAGCGTAGAAGTAGTCATAATTATATGGCGAGAAGAAGTCATCATCCTGGAGGTTGCAGGTATGCGGAGTCGTTTCGCCAATTCCCCTTACATCCAGTCCGAACAGCAGCGAGTCTGTGTCGCTTTTCAGTTCCAGCCCGTCTTTCAGTTCCTCATATGCCGACAGATGCGGAATGTAGAGCGACGCCCTGTCCGCTGCCGGAATATGGTATAGATCCCTGTCACAACGCTGATTCAATATTACGGTGACACCGGGTTCGGTTTCAACGGCGAAGCGGTTGAAAAAGATAGACGGGGGCATTGATGCGTAAGCCGACCGCAATACCCGGTGCGCCGGAGCCGATTCAGGAATCCTGATGGCAAGTTTTTCCAGGACAGCGGCCTTCAGTCCGTCTTTTGACGCAATTTTCCTGCGAGACTTCCTGAGATTCGCCGCTTTGTCCGACGCAAAACTGCGCAGCAGCCTGTTATCCGCCAGATTGACGACCTGTCCTTCGGGGGCGCATTGCAGTTCGGCTGTTTCACAAGTTTTAAATTCGGTCTCAGCGTCATCCTTTTTCACTCCGGCAAATTCGTTGAAAAACCTGTACATGGACTTGCGGTTGGACAGAGTATAGCCGTGACTGTCCGGCCCGATCGAGAGCCTTGCGTTATCTTTTGCGCCGAGCAGTGAATAAACATGTCTGATGTCTTCATAAGCCTCCCTGGTTCCGCGCGGATCGAAAAAATCGTTTTTCTGTCCCAGGATAATCACCGGACGTGGTGCGCGGGCGATAATCAGATCGCTCATCTCCAAGCCGAATTCCAGCATGTGCGGCGGAATCTGTTCGCAGTCGGAAGGCAGTTCGTTTTCCAGGTTGCGGAGATACGTGGTGATGAAACAGCCGGGCGCCGCCATCGTCGGACGGTCATCCAGCGCGTTTACATAGGAGGTCAAAGTGCCGCCGCCGGAATTGCCGGTGACCCCGACCCGTGAAGCGTCAACTTCCGGTCTGCTCAACAGATAATCCAGACCGCGGATTCCGTCCCAGGCGCGCCATGTTCCGATAAATTCACCTGCCAACCGCAACTGCTTGCCCATCATGTTGTGCTCATCGCAGCATCTGCCGGAAATATCTCCGGCATCCGGGGTGTTGAGAAACTGATAGCGTTCGCCCTGACTGACCGGGTCAATTATGAAAACGGCATACCCCTTTAGAACAAGCCCCCGGCAGAAACTCTGATAGGCGGGTTCGGCTTTTCCGCTCTGCGCATGTCCGCAAAGCCCAAGCACCGCCGGCGCTTTGCCTTTAATGCCGGACGGCAGATACAGGTTGCCGGTTACGGGAAAATCCGGACGGCTGTGAAAAATGACCTTTTCAATCGTAAACCCTTTTTCCCTGATAATGCCGACGGTACGGGCGTTAAGCGGAGTGCGTTCAGGGAGCGGGCCGAATGCCGCGGCAATCTTCTTGCGGGCCGAGTCTGCGTATCGTCTGGCCTGCAAGGGGGTTTTAATTCCGGCAAGAATTTTTTTCCGTTTCGCCGATATGTTCCGGATCTGACCAAGGTAATAATCCTGCATCATGTGACCGAATCTGTTTTTCATATTCCGTTTCCGACTCCTTAGAATTCCATTTTGAAATTAATGCTTTTCAGGGTGTTTTTCCTCAGCCTGTCACTTTTGAAAAGAGATTCGCTGTCGGTCGCGAACTGCTGAAAACTCCTGCGTCCGGCAAAATAATCATTGATGAAAGAAAAGAATATCCACAGGGAGTCTTTTTCAAAAAGATTGTTCTCATAGACTATGTTGCGGCATTCTGAAAAGAAATAATCATCCCTGTACGTGCATTCTGAAATGCTGTCAATGGCGCTTGATTTAAGCACAGGTATGCAGAAACGCTTTGACGCGATATGGTTTTGTATTTCAGGGCTTATCAGATAATCCATTATTGGAAGAAGTATGCCGTCTTCCTGCAGACTGCTTGCCGATATGAAGCACGATTCGGCGCCAACTGTGCAAACCCTGTTGTTGTTGTAGAATACAGGCAGCATATCCCATTCGAAAGACACTTTTCTTTTTCCGAAATATTGCTCCATGGGGTGCCGGCACATATAGGTGAACAATACATTGCCGTTCATGAAATCAGCATGGTTGTCAATGCCGCCCCTGTAGAGGTCTTCACAAATGCCCAGGCCTTTTTTCAGCTCGTCCAAGGTGATTTTGCCTAATGTTCTGCCTTTCCCCATGGCGGCAAAGATACAGTTCATCGCGGGTGAAAACGAGGAGGCTGAAACTGCAAACGGATATATGCCGGGAAACGCCTTAAGATGATTTTTTATCCTGTAAACATCTTTCAGCTGCAATGGTTTTTCCGGCAAAGGCAACTCAAGTTTTCTGAAAAGGGATTTATTGTAAACCACAAGCACTGGAGAGTAGAGGACAGGCACTCCGTAGTAATGCATGCTGTTGCGATTCATGTTGAACGCCTCACCGTTGATATTGCCGTCTTTTATTTTGTTTGTGACATAGGAGAGGGGGAGGGGGCGGCATAATTTGTCAAAGGAGGCGGGCATGATTGAACTTCTGTGCCATACGATATCGTTTCGGGTGAAACAATCCGGGGTTTCATCGTCTGCCGGATAAATGAAGTAATATTCTGGAAAGCGGCGGGAAAGAAGTTCTTTTATTTTCTTGTCTATAAGTTCATTGTGTATGGAAAACCTTATTCTGGTTTTTTCATTTTTGCCTTCATTTACAAATGTGCCGTTGCCCCTTTTCCTTATTACAAGGTTTTTTTTCTGGAGCAGGTTCAACGCCTTTGCCACCGTCATCGGAGTTGTATTGTAAATTCTGGCGAATTCACGCTCCGAAGGAAGTTTCCGGACGAATTTCCTGTTGTTGATATCCTCGATCAGGCTTGCGGCTATTTTTTCAAATTTATCCATAAATCATCAAGTCTCCACGTGCCATATGTCTGCCATATGGCAGTTATTATAAACCGGATTTCGGAGCAAGTCAACAAGAAATCTGAAAATGAATTTCATAAATTGCGCCTGAAATTATATTTGTGCGTTATATTACGCAAATTCTTATTATGAAAGGGCGGCGCCATGAAACTTAAATATCCTGCAATCCTGCTGATGATGTTTTCTTTTTTCCTCGCATCTTGCGAGACGACGAAGAACAGGGAGAATGTTGAGAAGCTTAAAAAAGGCATGAGCCGAGCCGAGGTCATCTCTGTCATGGGCGAACCGGTCACAGGCGAGGTTTACTGCAAGCCGAATGTCCTCTTCTACTACACCGAATCCAAATGGTCGGACGGCAACATTACAAGTGACGAATGCACTCCCCTTGTTTTCGAAAAAGACAAGCTCATCGGCATTGGCGCCGATTACTACAAAGACTACATCCAGAAGGACTGGAAATAACGGAAGACCGGGGCGGATTTGTTGATAGGAATTTTGATTCCCCCATTTTTTGCCTGCTGGAAAATTTTCCCTGCCTTTGCAATAAATTCAGGGTTTTAGCCGTTATATATGCTAATATGAGTTAGCCTGAGGTAATTTCAAAACTAGGAATTCAGTAGTCAGAATTCAGGAGACAGAATTGAATTTGAACTCAAATTCGGTTTTATTCTGAATCCTGACTTCTGAATCCTGACTTCTTTTGAAATTGGCT
>JBAYFV010000073.1:0-12470 GCA_041666985.1 Victivallales bacterium | reverse complement strand
GAAGGCAGGATTCAGAATAAAACCGAATTTGAGTTCAAATTCAATTCTGTCTCCTGAATTCTGACTACTGAATTCCTAGTTTTGAAATTACCTCGAAATATTTGTTTATTGACGGCTCCTAGGGGATTTTAAGGTTTCAATTTCCAGTTCCCATCGGAATTAATTTCCGGAAAATATTATTTGGATATTGGATCTTCTCTTTTTCCGCCTGATTTAATTAAAAAAAACGCTAAAGGAGATTTGATATGTCGGAGAACATAAAACCGGAAAACAGGATTAGGAAGACAATTTTGCTGATCGGTTTGATTGCGCTTGTAATTGTCCTTTCAACTCTCAGCAGGAAACTGGGACTGGGGTTCCTGAGGATGAAAGCACTGGATGCCCTGCGTGTGTGCGACCTCCTGACCCTGTTTGTTTTCGCCCCGTCTGTAATAATGCTCGGATGGACGCTTTTTAAAACAACATGCGTCAGGAGATCCGTCATGTTGGAGGGTGCCGTCATCATTGGTATTTTCCTCCTTGGAATGGGTTTCGGGATGCACGAACCCGCGAATGTGCTGAATGGCGGTGCCGGCATCCCGAAGGCGTTGAAAGAAAGCCTCGATTTTTTCGACAACTGTCTCGGGCACTGGATTTTCTTTGCCGGATTCATGGTGGTGACAATATCTCTCTCCGCCGCTGAAACGCGTGATCCGCATGGGTGTCCCGTTCCCAAATGGATACTGGCGGTTGCAATTGTGTCCGGGCTTGCGATGGCTGCTTCAATCTATGGAAACATGGTCAACGAGAAAACCGGTGTTGATATCGCCGTACTGGTCGCCTCTTTCCTTGCAATGCTGGCTTTTCACATGATGAACGGAAAGGCGTCTCTTTCGAGGATTCCCATCACGCTCATGCTTTATATTGCATTTGGGCTTGGGGCTCTGTCCACTCTTCTGAAATGGTGGATTTGATCCACTGACGGTACATGAAGGAACCTTCGACGAATACCGCCGGCCCAAGGCGGCGTATGAAACCGTCAAGTCAATCTTCACATCGTCCGGATCTGCAAGACAGGCCCAGAATCAATGATATTGCGAGATCCGCAAATCACCGGCGACAAGCGGCATTTATTTAAGAATCTTTATTTTTCTCCATTGACTTATCCGCCATATTGGTATATCATTGGTTTATGTTTATATGTGTTAATGTTGTTTTGTTTAAAAATAAAGGAGAGAAATAGATGCAAGCTGATCCCCGTCCGAGTTTTGGGTTTGACCCTCTGCCCGCCGAAATTAATCGGGACAGGAAGGCGCTGACAGAGCATATAAAACTTTATGCGCGCAATCTTGGCGCCGATGTGGTCGGCATAGCTCCCATGAGCCGTTTTGAGGGTGCGCCCAAACAGATGGATCCGCGTTATATAATGCCTGAGGCGAAGTCATGCATAGCCATGGCTTTCCGTATCCTGAGGGGTTCGCTGAGGGGGATAGAGGAAGGGACGTTTTTCAGCAACTATTCCGCCATGGGGTATGGTGCGATCACTTATATGTTTTTGCCGTTGGCGGTAGTTAACCTGAGTCGTTATATTGAGGACATGGGCTATGAATCGTTTCCCATGGGGCATCAGAGCGACTGGCGGGCGATAGACAATGAAGGACATCTCAGGCAGGGATTCAGCAAACCGGTTTCACCGGACAAGCCGGCTCCGGACATCATGGTGCATCTGCGGATTGCCGGATATCTCTGCGGTCTTGGCGAGATAGGATGGAGTAAGATGCTTATCACCCCGGAATTCGGCCCCGCCGTCCGCGTGGGCCTGGTATTCACAGAGCTTGATCTTGAACCTGATCCGATATATGACGGAACTAAGCTTTGCAACAGATGCATGGCTTGCGTGAAGGCCTGCCCCGGAAATGCAATGAGCAAAGATAAATCAGTGAAAGTCAATGTTTGCGGCAATGAACTTGAATGGGGTGAAATTGATTGCGAAGGCTGTGATGAAGCCTTCCGAGGCGCTGAAAAGATTCCGGAAGGAGACGAAAGTAAGGGGTATTATGTTCAAGGCAAAGACAGTTACCGTCCAAACCGCATAACACCGTTTTATCAGACGCCGCCGAAAGTCTACACTTCAGGCAAGGCGATATGCGGGGCGGGGGGATGCACAAGGGCGTGCCTGGCGAGTTTGGAGGCCAGAAATGTCCTGACAAGAAAAATGAAAAAACCTTTCCGCCGTTACAAGCCGTGGTCAATGGACTGGAGCAACTACGAAAAAGAAGTGGCCGGTTTGAGAGGCGGAACGGTCGGCATACAATCAAAACTGGATACGGACTGATATAAATCATTTCGCGGCAGAACACTAGGTGAAAGTTGCAAAACACTATGAACTGGAAACTTGAAAAGTTTTTTAAGGCGTCTCCCGTAGTCTGGGTTCCCATGTGGGGCATAAGCAAACTGCGCAAACGCGCAGGGAGTTTTGCGGGGGAGGTGCCTGGGGACGCCCTGTGGTTTGATGAATGGTACGACAGGGCCATGTCCCGTGACAATGTCGGAAAACTGGCGGGGCTTGGCGTGAATATGGTTGTACTGCCTTTTTCCCTCGGCGCTTCAGCTGAGGCCGAGCGGCGGGAACGTGACGATTTCATGCGTGTCACACGATACCTGCACGAGTTCAATGTGATGAGCCTGCCTTACTTGCAGTACCAGAATGTATTGCAGGAGGAAAATGTCCCTGGAGGCACAGTCTGGGCTGAGAGCCTGACCCGGGAACGTCTCGGTTATTCCTATTGGCGCAGAACCGCATGTCAGTCTTCAAAGGGGTTCAAAGACTATTTCAAGAGCCTGATTGCGGATGCCGTAAAAAGGGGTTCCGACGGCATATGGATAGACAACACATACCTGTATCCGTGCAGGTGTGAACTGTGCCGTGCCGACTTTGTGGAATATCTGAAAAACAATCATTCGTATTTATTGAACGAGTTGTATCTGCGGGATTTTGAAGGCATAGAAATCCCCCCGAATCTCGATGCTGTAGGCGATCCCGTCGTACAGGCGTTCATAGAATTCAACTTTGACAGGAACATCAGGATCCAGTCTGAATTGAAGGAATATATGGAGAGTCTGAAGGCCGATGCCGTTTACGGCTCGAATCCGGCATTGTACAGGGGGCGGTGCAGCAAGGATATCGGCGTGGATTTTTACCGGCTCATGAAGCTGAACGACATAATGTACTATGAAAACAAGTTTTATCCTCAGGAAAAGAACGGGCAGCTGTCAGGAAACTTCCATGGCTTTATTGCAGGCGACTCCCTGGGGACGCCGGGAATACCCGGGGCGTGGAAGAAGGAGGATTTCGACGCGGTCAGCGGCAAGTCCTCCTGTGGTCTGCCGGATGCCGGGGGCTGTGAGAAGACACTTCTCGAAGCAGTCGTTTTCGGCGGCATAACCGGTGCTTTTTGGGCGGTCAGGGCTGTGCCTGAACAGCTTTGTGGAAAAGCTGAGGACCAGTTGAAAATGTATTTCGAACTGCCGGAAATATATGACACCATGAAGGAGACGCTCGGCTATTTGAAGAAACTGCCGGTTTTCGGCAAGCGGGTCAACAAGGCTGAAATAGCGGTGCTTTATCACAGGGCTTCAAGTATCCTGAAATTCGAAGTTCATCAGGCGTCTCTTCATGGCATTGAAGAATTGCTCTTGAGTTCTTCCATTCCCTATAATACCCTCTTCTCGGAGGAGATGGCTGAAAAAATCAGCGGTTTTAAACTCCTAATCGTTCCCGATGCAAGAGTCCTTTCAGACAAAGAGGCGCTGATTATCGGTAAATTCACGGAAAACGGCGGAAGCGTCCTGATACTGGGACAGGAGTGCGGACGTTATGATGAACGTTTGAAATTACGTCTGGATTCCGCCTTGAAGGAACTCTCAGGAGTGAGTGTTTTTGATAAACTTGCGGCGCCGCATTTCCAAGCGTGCGGGAAAGGTGCGGTTGCAGTGATGCCCACTGGTAATGTCTACGGGGAAGCATATGTCAATATGATGTCGGCTAAATCAGGGACAATGCTCAGGCCGGATTATCTTGAAAATCCCTCGTCGGTTTTAAATGCCGTAAATCAACTGTTGCCGGAACCTGAAGTGAGGATTGCCGCGGAGAAAAAACTAGGTGTTTCATGGGCGCTGATTGAAGGGCGTATGGTTTTGCAGATGCTCGCATATACGGAAAGCAAAGAAGATGCAAGGGTGAAGGTTTATATTGCAAAAGGAAAAACTCCCGCAGATGCATCTCTTTATCGTGATGCTGCGCCTGTGACGCAAATCCGGGGAGAGCCCGATGGACGGTATACTGTTTTCGAGATATCCGTGTCTCGTCATGCCGCAATGGTTTTCGAATCGTAATTTGAGGTGCTTGTGAAATTCGCGATAGGTTATCAGCAGACGGAATCCGGGGAGTCTTTTTCCTCTGTTGTCAATGACTATCGCGAACATCTTGCCGAAGTCTATTTCCCCTGGGTTGGCGCGGCTTCATGCAGGGCTCCCCTTGGAAAAGCCCGCGGAACCGTAGATTGGAACGCACAGTATAGCCTGGAACAGGAGTTGGCCGATATTCGCAATATGGGTGTCAAACTGGATTTGCTCTTCAATGCGAACTGTTACGGCGACCGTGCCGTAAGTGTCCACTTCGAAAATGAAATCATCTCCACGATAAGGCATCTGGATTCGCTGGAAATATGCCCGGATATAGTAACCACCACATCACTTTTCGTCGCGCGAACTGTCAAGAAGCATTTTCCGCATATTGAAGTCAGGGCGTCTGTAAATATGCGCATCGGTTTTACCGGTGCAATGAGTTACGTGAGCGGTCTTTTTGACAGTTTTTACATCTGGCGTGATATCCAGAGGGATGTCAACGCGGTCAGGGATGTGAAAAAATGGTGCGATGCGCACGGCAAAGGTTTGTATATGCTCGCCAACAGCGGGTGTCTCAGATGCTGCCCCGGACAGACATTCCATGACAATATGGTTGCGCATGATGCCGGAATTGACGAGATGAAGAATGTTCCCGGCTGGACTCCCCACGTATGCTGGAATCTTTATAGGGACCCTGCCAGTTATGCCGAGTTCCTCAAATCATCATGGATACGTCCCGAAGACACATGCCATTATGAAGGCGTTATTGACGTGATGAAGCTTGCGACACGGCAGCACTCTCATCCCAGGGTTGTGATAGGAGCCTATGTCAACCGCTCTTTCAGGGGCAATCTGCTTGATTTGTGCGAGCCGTCTTTTTCCCCGGCCTTTGCGCCAAATATCATAGATAACAGCCGTTTCCCCGGTGATTGGTTCGGCACCGCCGCTTCGTGCGCGGCCAACTGCAATCATTGCGGCAGATGCGATAAAGTGCTCAAGGAAGTGCTTCGCCATGTCGCAGTGGACAAGTGACCGGTTTTAAGTTGTCTGCAATTGGCCCACCCATGAGAAAACAGTTTTTTTTCACAAGCCCCCTGCTTGTATTCCAATGCTAGACCAGTATCTTCATGTCCATATGCGAAACTTTAGAGGTTTCCCGTAGTTTTAACGAAAACAAGGCGTTGGGCATTTGACTCGGAAAAAAAACCATTTTGTTTATGAAAGAATAGCGTCTGACATAAAGGAACGCATTCAGGGCGGTGAGTTCACCGATGGCCGCCTGCCCCCCGAAAGGAATCTTGCCGCGATATACAAGGCCAACCGGCTCACACTGCGCAAGGCGATAGATGTCCTGATAAAAGAAAAACTACTGTTCAGGGATAGCACCAGAGGCACCTTTGTCGGACGGAGGACAACCGTTGACAGGGATAATAAGATCATAGGCTTCCTGCTTGTCGGACGCAGCCCCCTTGACAGGATACACTCCATAACGGTTATGGAGCTGGAAAAACAATTGAAGGCAAAGAATTCAAACGCCATGATTTTTACGGCGGCTGAAGAGGGTGAAGTCGGAAAAGTCCTGTCTTCCGCCGTCTCCAGACGCCTGATAGACGGGATAATGGTTACCGGCCTTGTCACCCCTAAAACAGCAGAAACCATCAAGACGTTCAGCATTCCTTCAGTTCTCCTTGGACATTTGATGTACGCCGCGCCCGTGGAACAGGAACTCGACCGGGTTTATCCAGACAGTATCCAGTACAGCTATGAGGCGGTGAGGTATTTGGCAGGAAAAAAGCATCGCCGTATAGCCCTGTTGAACGGCCCGAGCTATCAATGGTTCCTGAACATCTACCAGGGGTACATGCGGGCGCTTGATGAATTCGGCATCCCCTATGACGAACGGCTTGTTGTAAAGTGTGAAGACGATACCCCGTCCCATGCTTTTGACGCCATGAAAGTCCTCGGAAAATATAAGCCGGACGCCGTCTTCGCGGCAAACGAACGTCTGGCGATCGGGGTTCTTGACCATATGCGGCAAAACGAGTTGAAATCCAACAGGAGAATAGAACTTATTACCGTCGGCACCTATCAGTCTGATCTGATAGGAAGGCAAGCCTTGAAGACAGTTGCCTGCGACTGGCCCGATATGATCAGGACAGGCCTCGAAATGATTTTCTCAAGACTCAACGATCCTTCTTTGCCGCCCCGTTCCGCCACCGTGCCCTTCAAGATTGTGTGAATAATTGATAAATTCCCGTTTTGGCTATTGACTTACATGAAGCAATGATATATGATTGGTATAGCAAATGCAGTATACCAAGAATAATAAGGCGAATTCTTTTACAACAGGAAGGTGTCATATGCGCCAGCACTTATCTGAGCCGGAACGAATGCCGGAAGACGAAACTCATCGGGAAAAGCGGACACGGGGAATCCGTGAGTCCGGTTGTGTCCATGCGATGAAGGCGATGCGCAACCCGCTGACACGGAAGGTTTTTACTTTAATAGAACTCCTCGTGGTAATTGCGATAATCGCAATTCTTGCCGCGATGCTTCTCCCGGCACTCAAGAATGCGAAGGATATGGCGCAGCGGATACGGTGTCTCGGGAATCTCAAATCGATTGGGTTAGGCGTATTATCCTATGTCGGCAACTACAACGACTACGTGCCGTACATTTGTAAAGATGCCACGTATACCGGCAATTTTGGGCCGAATCTTGTCCAGAACGAACTGAACGGCAGTTACTATCTTTCCCCCTTGTGGATATGTCCTTCAGACCAGAATGGCGGAATCTCCACTTACGCAGGGAAAACTTCCTATGGGATTTGCAACAGCACCGGTAATGAGACGGGAATCCCCATGAAAAAATATTTTATGGTGAAAACTCCGGAAGACAGAATGATTTTCGGCGACGGAAACTATTGGCTGATTGATCCCTGGAACAGTAACCGTCTTTTATCCGCCAGGCATTCCAAAGGCGCCGACATCCTGTATCTGGCGGGAAACGCCTCGTGGCTCAAGTCTCCGTTTCCCGCCGCCGTCTCCGGTTTTTATCAATTGCCGTATTGACAATTCTTAGAGGTGTTTTCAAAATTACGAAAATTAAGGAGTCAAGAAATGCAAGACAGTTTTTTTCGAAGTTCCCGTCAATTTTTCGGCCATATCCTTTGTGCGTTCTTCGCATGTGCGGTGATGGACGTTTTGACGATGGGGCTTTCCGCACAGGATGTGAATGTGAAGACAGCGTCGGATGAACAGTATGGAGAGGTGGCTTTATTTGACGCTGAAAAAGATGAGCCGGGAGCGTTTTACAACAACTCAGAGGGTGGCGACTACCTGCCTCAAGTGAAACCGGCAACGACCGGTGACGGGGAAAAATGCTTGGAGTTTTCATGCACCGGAACAAAAGGTCAGGCGCGTTCTTCGCTTCAATGTGGAAAAATTGTGCAGGGGCTGGTTCAATCCGGCGCTAAAATCGCAGGTGTCAAACTTATCATTGACTATGGTGAGGGCGATAACGGGAAACTGAATTTTCTTGCCTTCACATCGTCCGGCGGATTTAATCTCACCCAGCCGCTGCAAAAAGGAACTCAGGAATATGTTTTTCTTTCAGGATATCCTTTCGGCGGCTCGCCAAAATGGCCGCTCATGACCGGGTTGGGTATTTGGAATTCCGCAGAAAATGCCTATGCAAGAAAATTTAAACTTCTGAAAATATCTTTGCTGACACAAAAGACCGTAAAGGGCTCTAAAGAACTTAAGATCACCTATACCCGTCCGATCAAGGAAATTTATTTTTCACCGTCTCCGCTGAAAGACGATGGCACATTCAATCCGGATTATCAATGGGGCAAGCTTTCCGGAATCAATGAATTAGATTATATCCAGGAAGGGAAAAGCCGGCCTGCCAAAAGTCCGGTAAAGGCGAATGTCGGGTATGATAATGAAAACTTGTTTCTACGCGTGGATGCGGAATATCCCACTCCACCTCGATCGGTAGTCAAGGAAAACGATCTGGAGGTATGGCAGGATGAGGCGCTGGAACTGTTTTTCGACTGCATGTGCAGTGATGTCCGAAAAATACAGTTTGTCGTTAATGCCGACGGTGTGACGTATGATTGGCTCTATTCCTTTGATGTGGTTGCCGCATCGGTAATACAAAACCTGCGCTGGAATCTGCCGCATAGTAAAAACATATCGTACGTAAACGGGAAAATCTCATACAAACTCGCATTTCCGTTGAAGGATCTGAACGGTGGAATTACAAAACAGCCGTTCATCGGTTTTCAAATGGCGCAGGATTACAATAACAGGGAATCAGAAAATCTGTTCACGCTTCGTTGGGCAAACGCGCCGAAAATTACCAGAAATGCCGACCCATACGCTTTTGGTTTCCTGGTGTTCAATCGCGAGTCATTCGGATCCGGGGATATTAAGGCCGAAAAAGTTGACTTGATTCCGCTTGACGCTCAAAGTGAAGGAGATCTCTATGTTAAAGTCGCGTTTTCCGGCTTTGCGGACGAGACCTATACCGCAACCCAATGGCTCATGTCTCCGGATCATACGGTTTCTGAAAAAAGCGAGAAGCTTATTCTTAATGGAGATAGATCCATCACCTGCTTTTTGCCGAAAATAAAGAACCTCAATGGTACGTATACATGGGCGCTTGGAGTCAAAAACAAATCGGGAGACACCCGGCTTTTCGCCGTTAACTTTAACAATGAAGCCGAACTCATTGATCTCTTTGGCCAAGATGTTATCTGGCCTCGTCCGAAAAAAGCGCTCTGGGCGGCAAGCGGTTCGTTCAGTGCCGGAGAGAGACACACTATTTCAGTTCAGGACAACGTAAGCGAGCGCACGCTCCTTACCGCCAAACTCTTTCAGGAAAAACTACTTGGCTATGCCGGAAGTGAATACAAAATTGAAAAGGGTGTTGCCAAAGACATTGTGCTCCGCATTGCCGAAGAAGCAACATTCAACGGCAAGAATGAAAAACTGAAACCGGAGGGATATCATCTGAAAGTAACGCCCGACATGGTCTTGATAACCGCTGCCGACGAGCCGGGTCTGTATTACGGGACGCTCACATTCATACAGCTTTTGAAAATGCCTATGAAACGGCTTGATAACGCGCCTGCGAAGTGTGTTGATATCCTGGACTGGCCCGATCTGCATACCCGTCTGGCTCATACCGATTTCCTGCCCGATCAAATCGGCAACAAAGTCTTGGAGAAGACCACCGTTGAACACCTACTCTCCTGGATAGACAGATTTGCCGCAGGCAATAAATTAAATTTTTTTAGCATCCGTATGGATTGTACGACCATATTCAAACGCCGCCCCGAAGCAAATTATAATCTCCCCAACAGGGAATTTACTCTGCAAGATTGGAAAAAAGTCAGTGACTATTGTCGGGAGCGTTTTATCCAGATAGTTCCGATATTGCCTGCTGGAGGGCATGATTACTGGCTTACCAGGGCAAGGCCGGAATTTCGGGAAAAAGGGTGGGATACCATGGGAAATGTCGCCCATCCCGAATATTGGACATGGTACCGTGACTGTCTGCTCGATATCATTGAAGCCACCGGCTGCGAGTATTTCAAGCCGCAGCTGGATGAATGGTGGCACAAACGTCAGGCAGGAGAAATCCCGGATGAACTGCTGTACGGCAAAACACGGGCTCAGGCGATGCTTGATTTTATCCTTGAGCTCCATCAGTTCCTTAAAGAGCATAATGTCAAGCTTTCACTTAATGAAGATATGCTCAATCCGATGCATAACGGCAGGAGGTATGAGGTTTATAAAATTATTGACCAATTGCCGAAAGATATCATTGTCAACCCGTGGTCATGGCAAGGCGGGGTAGGCCCCTGCACGGAATATTTTTATAACAAGGGGTTTACAGAAATGTGGGCGGGGAGTACCGGATTCAGGTCGGTTCCGGAAAAGACAAAACGTATGTACAGCGGTGTTGGGGCGGCCATCTACGGATGGTGGGGCGGCGGAGAGAGCCCTAATCCAAGTAGAAATAACATGCGTGATTTTATTGCCCACTGGTTCAGGAGTTCAGATTACGCCTGGAATTATTGCCAGGGAAATGAATGCAGTGTTGACGATGAGATTAATTCCGGGGTGTTTCCGGCGCTGAGCGCCATGTTTTCAGAAAAGGCAAACCCATACGCATCACAGGATATCGTTCCCATCAATATTGCATCGTCGCTAGACACCTCTCTGGCAAAGTTCATGAAGGAGAACTGGACGGATGTGTATAAAAACGATAGTCCCCCCGTTATGTTGCCGGAGGGCGAAACAGTTATCGGGAATATTCCGACAGCTTTTTCCAGAGGATTGAAAAACTGTGTCATCGTAAATCAAAAACAGAATGTGGAGTTCCCGGTCAGCGGAAAATATTCCTCTCTCATTTTTCTGCAGAGCGCAATAGATTTGCGTGATTACAAAAAAGAACTTGCCGGATTTGATACTGACTGGCGAAGCTGGCACATGGGCTTGCCGCTGGGGAGTTACCTGATCGAATATGCTGATGAAACAACATCGAAATACACCGTTTGCCTGGGGCTTGACATCTATTACCTGAAAACTCGTCCGCTCGGGGGCGGCACTGTTTACAATCGCTGTATTTATCATGCAAAGGATGCCAATGGCACCAATGTATTCCTGTACCAGTCGGAATGGGTAAACCCGTATCCGGACAAGGAAATAAAAAAAGTAAGCTTTGTTGATGAGTCCAGGATTCCCTTGAAAACTGCGATATTCGCAATATCCGGGAGGAAAGTAAAAAAACAGACATCGGGAGATGATGTCATAAAATCATCTGCGACAGAAAATAAACAGGAGTGAAAAAGGAGACAAGCATGCAATCAAACATCATCTCTAGGGCAATGTTAATCGTATCGGTCATGCTGGCACTGCTGGTAAGTCCCTCTGTTTTCTCACAAACTATGGACGGAGCGCCCATAAAGGTTGGCGTAATTAAAATTGGTTATGGAGCAAAGGGTATTGTGGAAGCCCTTCAGGCGGAAAGCAGTATACAGACAACTGTTCTGACGAATGCAAACGTCTCTCTCGATGAGTTGCTCGCGTATGATGTTGTTGTCATCGGGGGAAACAGAAAGCTAGGCAGTGTGTTTCTTGAAAATTTACGATCTTATGTTTATTGCGGTGGAGGTGTGTTGGCGCATCATCTGACCTGGAGCTGGAATATAAAAGTGTCTCCGTTTCCTGAAATTGTTCTTGGTGTCGACCAGAAGAATCTTCTTCTGCAGCCATCAAAAAAAATCAATCACCCCCTGTTGAAAAATATACCGATACAGTTCGGGTATGGGCATGATGACCATGTCATATTCGAAAAGGGGCCTGTCGGTGAAGTGCTGATCGTGAATCAAGACGGTGACCCGGTGGTGATTGCCGACACACTGGGAATGGGCCGGGTGGTGGCCAATGGAATGCTGACAGGGTATGCCTCTGGAGAGGTGGAAAAAGGCCCGCAGGGGGGGGAGCGTACATTATTGCTTAATGCAGTGCGATGGCTTGGAGAATCCCGTATGAGCACCATAACCGGGAAAGAACTGACCGACAGAAAAGAAATGTCCAGGAAAAGCAAGGAGCAGATTGAGCGCAGTAAGATTCTGGCGGCTGAAGAACTGAAAAACAAATGGTTTAACGAGGATCTCCTTAGATGCATGTCTCTTGAAAGACCGCCGGTAACCACCCTTGGCGGCAAATATTTCGCTATCATACGGCAGGATTATTTGAACAACTTCGGTTATTTTCGAACCCGTCAATATATGCATCAGTTGAAGGCGATTGGGATAACTGACATCGTTCAACTCAATATACGAAGCGCCAAAGTATATTTTCCCTCGACCAACCCTGATGCCGTCGGCGCTTCAAATTATATCGGATATGATCCCCTGATGATGCTGGTACGTGCTGCAAGCGAAGAGGGAATCAAAGTATGGGTGAAACTTCAAATGGCGCAGGGAGGAGGCCTGCTTCCTGAAAGAATGCAGGCGCGCTATCCTGACGGGAAAAAAATCACCTACGAGGGAGGGGATCCGCCGG
>JBAYFV010000072.1:0-12623 GCA_041666985.1 Victivallales bacterium | reverse complement strand
GTTGAACCTGGAAGTAATAACGTCCCCTATCCCTGTTCCACGACAATGTGACATATGGTACTAGTCCAGTTTTCAAATACTGCCAAATATAGGGCCAAGAACTGGCGGAGAGAGTGGGATTCGAACCCACGGTACCCCAATGGGATACGGCGGTTTTCAAGACCGCTGCCTTCAACCACTCAGCCATCTCTCCTGATAAGAACACCTCCTTTGTGGAATGTCAAAGAAAAGGAGGTGCATTTTTATACTTGATTAACGGGAAATTTCAAGCCCGCATGAGGATTATTTCCCTATTTCACTGTTGATTCCGTCCACCATCAGCATTGCCACCCGCCTGGAAAACTTCAGGGGATCGGAGAGGGGAATTCCCTCTGTAAGGAGAGCCTGATCGTAAAGCAGTTCTGCGAAATCCGCAAGTTTGGGGTCTTTCGGATTTTTGTTATAAAAGTTCTGCATTGATTCAATAAGGGGATGATCGGGATTGAGCTCAAGGATTCGCTTCATCTTCGGCATTTCCCGGTTCATGGCCTTGAAAATGCGCTCCATCTGGATGCTCGGATCGTGTTCATTGCTCACCAGACAGCATGCGCTTTCTGTCAGCCTGCTTGAAAAACGTACTTCCCTTATGTCGTTTTCGAGATGTTTCTTTAAAAACTCGACAAGGTTTTTGTGTTCCTCGGAAGCCTTCCTGGTCTTGTCTTCCTTTTCAGTTTTGGTTTTCTCATCCAGTTCGAATTCGCCTTTTCCAGCGGACTTCAACTTCTTGCCAGAATATTCTGGAATTGACTGTACAACCCATTCGTCAATCGGATCCGTCATGAAGAGGACATCGAAGTTTTTGGATTTCAGGAATTCCAGGTGCGGGGAATTTTCGAGGAGAACCCTCGAATCTCCGGTCAGATAATATATTTCCTTCTGTTCCGAAGGCATCTTCTCCACATACTCTTTGAGAGAAACGGTTTTCCCGGAAGAAATGTTCATGGTTTCGAACAACAGAAGGTCGAGAAGCTTGTCCCTGTTCTGAAAATCTGAATGCACCCCTTCCTTTACATAACGCCCGAAGTCCTTGAAGAAAGAGGAATATTTCTCGCGGTCCCTGTCGAACAGGGATCTAAGCTCCGCAATGATTTTCCTTACAAGGTTTCTGTTGATTTTCAGGATTCCCGGATTTTCCTGAAGTATTTCCCTGGAAATGTTCAGCGGCAGATCGCTTGAGTCGACGACACCTTTGACAAAACGGAGATATTCGGGGAGCAGATCGGGGCAGCTGTCGGTTATGAACACCCTGCGAATATAAAGGTGCAGCCCTTTCTTGTGCTGTTCCGTGGAAAGAAGGTCAAACGGAGCCTTTGAAGGGATGAAAAGCAGAGCCTTGAACTCGGACGTCCCCTCTGCCGAATAATGGATGTGCAACAGCGGATCCGCATCGAAATGTGAAAGATGTCCGTAGAACTGCTTATACTGTTCGTCGGTGATTTCGCCTGCCGGCCTGAGCCAGATCGCCTTCTGTGAATTGATAACAGGTTTTTCTTCGGAAACAGACTCGTCTTTCCCCTTTTTCATGCCGATGAGTTTAATCGGATGCTCAATGAAGTCGGAGTATTTTTTGACTATCTCCCGGATCTTCCATTCTTCAAGATAAGTCTTGCAGTCCGGTTTCAAGTGCAGGGTTATGGAAGTACCGTGTTCAGACACATCGGCGTCATCTATCGTATAGGATGATTCCCCTTTTGAAATCCATCGTGTCGCTTTTTCGTCCGAGCCGGCCCTTTTTGTTACAACCTCTATCTTGTCCGCAACCATGAAGGCGGAATAAAACCCCACTCCGAACTGTCCGATGAGTTCGGGAATGTCCTTGGATTCATTCTTTTTAAGGGTTGACAGATATTCGCGTGTCCCTGATTTTGCGATTGTCCCTATGTTCTCAACAAGTTCATTCCTTGTCATTCCAATACCGTTGTCGCTTATTTTCAGGAGGCTGTGCTCCCTGTCCGGCTCGATTCTGATTTCCCAGTCGGCCTTCAATGCCGGATTTGTGAGAGATTCAAAACTGACCTTGTCAATTGCGTCTGCTGCGTTTGCTATGAGTTCACGAAGGAAAATATCCTTGTTGGAATAGAGGGAATGGATGACTAAATTCAGAAGTTCCTGAACTTCAGTCTGGAATTTTCTGGTTTCTTCGGACATATATGCGTCTCCTTGCTGTTTTCATATGCACATGTTTTTATTATCTTAAAAGTCGGTAAATCTAACAGGACACGCGAGATTTTACATATGAAGTTCAGAAAAAACATGTAAATTTGTGAACAATAGTGTGTTCCTGTTTTGACTTTGCACACATTTAGCCCTAGAGTTGCAGATACGTATAATTTAAAGTTACTCAAATTCTAAGCAAGGGGGGATGGGATCTATGGCGGATTCTCCTAAGAAAACGAACGGTGAAGACGACCTTCTGTCCAGCGTGTCCAGGCTTGAAGCTGACCTTCAGGAAATAGAGAAGGCCAGAAAGCAGCAGGCGTTGATCATAAGGGTCGGGGTCATCCTGATACTTTTTGCGATTCTTTTTTTCGCATGGAACATCTGGAATTTCTCAAAGAGCCTGATGAGGAGTGAAAATCTTGATCAGTTCGGACAGAAATTTTCAAGTGACATGCAGGATCTTGCAAAAGACCCTGAAGTGCGCAGGATACAGGAAAGCCTGGTGAAACAGGTGATCCCCGATATCACAAATCAGATAATCGAACGTTTTAAGAAGGATCTTCCGAATTTCAGGAAAAAAGGCGAAAAGATTCTTGCCAATCTCCAAGTATATGTTGAAGGATACTTGAAAGAAGAACTTGAGAAAGCCCTTGCCGAATCCGTGGCTCAGCTTGAAAGAGAACTTCACGCCGCATATCCGAAGATTTCTGTTGATAAATTGGAAAAGGTCATGAAAAGCGCCGAGACCACTTTCATTGAACAAATCACAAATGCGGTTGAAAAGAGAATTGAAATGATCTATGAAGACCTTGACAAGGCCGAGAAAACTCTTGATAAATTCTCCTCTCCCGGCGATACTGAAAGGCTGTCAAAGCAGAACCCGGATGAAATCAAGCTCGAACTTATCGAATCTCTGCTTGAGCTTGGCATCTACGAAATCAATCCTGCTAAAGGCAATATGCCGGCGACGGTAGCTCAGGCTCAGGGAGGTGCAAAATGAACAACAATATTGAACTTCTCGCAAAGGTTGACCATCTGTCAAAGGTCATACAGGAAAAGAAAAACAAAGCCGTAAACACGACGAAAATGTATGCGATTGTTTATGGTGTAATAGTTCTTTTCGTGTTTGGATACACATCTATCATATTGGCAAAACTCAAGGAATATTCAACTCCTGACAATATTTCAGCCCTCGTGAAGAACAAGATAAAGGACTCTCTCCCCGGCCTGAACCAGGCTCTGCTTTCGCAGGCAAAGAAGAACGCCCCTGCCATCGCTGAAAAAGCTGTCGAGGCCGTCAATGAATCAATCCCAAAGATTGAAGACCTCGTCAAGAATGTCATTGACGAGAATGCCAAGCGCATTATTCTTCAGATCAAGGGCGAGATGTTTCCAAAGTTCATTAAAATCATGAAGGAGAATGCAAAGGCAATCAACGATTCGGCAGATGCGCTTACCGATGAAAATACTGCCAATGAAATTGCAAAAACCTTTGTCAAGGAAATTGAACGTGAAATAGACTACAACATCATAGGGGATGAATTCTATAGGAAATTTGACAGTTTCAGGGCTGAACTTGAAAAGATTGCCGTAAAACCGGCAGATAAGCTTACAATGAAAGAAGCGGCTGAACGCAGAATCATTGTAAACTGGCTTTACCTCGTCAAGAACGGCGAATCTCTTCAAAGCATCGCCTCAACAATCACGACCAGGTGCGCATTCGTATGGGAAGACCTGATAGGTAAAGTTGTCCAGACTGCCGGAACTTTCGGGTCTGCTGACAATGAGGACAAGGCTGTTGAAACTGAAGACTGAGTAATTTGACATTGATTTGAAAAAAGCGGGGTAAAACCCGCTTTTTTTTGTATTTGCGGGTTTTCCGGATATGAATTCACTTGCTTTGGGATTATATTGTCAAAGCTTAAAACTATGATAAAATTATGACATGCAGGCTGTTCAATTATGGCAGGATCAAAAAAAACTCGAAAAGGAAAAGGCAGCCCTTCCTCTCTTACAGGATTCTGGAACACTCTTAATGAACTAGCTCCCCTTTACCTCGAAAAATTCCCTGTAGTGAAGAAGAAAATGAAGGATGAAATGAATGCCTTCATCAATGAAGTCAATTTATCCCCCATCCCAAGCCTGGTCTATGAAAACTTTGTGCGTCCCTACTTCAGGGAAAAGCCGATGAAAGTGATTTTTTCCGGAGACGAGAAGGGTGTGTTCGGTAAATTCTGCACTAAAATAGACATCACGGAGAACATTGTGAAAATAGACCCGGTAGGTCTTTACAAGTTTTCCACGGAATTTGCAAACGCCGACGAAAAACTGAAAAAAATTGACAAGGATGAGGACTATTTCAAATGTCGTCTCTATTCTTTCCGGAAAGAAATATCAAAGCTTCCGGGGCAGTATCTGCTTTTCCTGGCAGTCCTCAAAGAAGTCGTCATTGACGGCAAGATTTACGCCGTTGACAGCAGGGGGGCTTTTGCAAACGAGGAGTCTTCAGATTACTTCTCCCTACTCTGGGCGTTAAAACAGTTTGAAGAATTCTACCTTAAAGTCCAGATCAGGAATATCCGTTCCGATTTCGCTTTAATCTGGCATGAGGGCGATTGGATTGATGCAGGGAAATAAAGATTCCTACCGAAAGAATATTATTGTCCTGGGTCTGAACCCGGCCTGGCAGAAGATACTCCTTTTCCCTGAATTAATCCCCGGCGAAATCAACAGGGCCGTTTCCGTTTCGCACTCTCCCGCAGGAAAGGGAATCAATTTTGCAAAAGCCGCAAAGACCTGGGGGGGCAATATTACTGTCTGCCAGTTCATCGGGGGTATCACCGGCGAAAACATAATTCGGGAACTTAAGAACAGGAAAATCAAGGAAATATCTGTTAGAACAACTGCCCCTACGCGCGTATGCACCACGTGCCTCTCTGAAAAGAAGAGGGAAACTACGGAGCTTATCGAACCCGCCTCGCAAGTTTCTCCATCGGCTGCGAAGGCGTTGAAAAAGGCTGTCATGGAAAATCTTCCCTTCTGCGCCGGCGTGGCTCTGTGCGGAACATACCCAAAAGGAGTCAATCCGGATTTTTATGCGGATATCGCCACAGCCGCCCGCGAAAAGGGAATACCTGTTTTACTTGACGGATTTGCCGGTATACGTGAAACGCTTGAACGGGGTGTTGAAATCCTTAAAATCAACAGTATGGAATTCGGCAGGATAACCGGCGGGGAAAACATTTACAAAGCCGCCAAGTCATTTTTCAGGAAATATGACGTCAACATGATCGCAATAACTGCGGGTTCTTCAACTTCATACCTGTTTGACAAAAGCGGCGGCTACGAATTTTCTCTGCCACGCACACCTAAAATAATCAATCCAATAGGAGCCGGAGATACGGTCTCAGCCGTCCTTTTCTGTGAACTTCTCAAGAGGACTCAGCCGCATGAAGCATTCCGTCTCGCCCTTGGCGCAGGAACAGCAAGTTGCCTTAATTTGCTTCCTGCCGAATTTAAAGTCGTGGACGCCCGGAAAATCGCAGATAAAATCAAATGCGTGAAAAAAGGGTGGCTCTATGCTCCGCACGAGTGAAGCTTTAGCGTTTGGCGAGCCAGATTGCGGATTGGGTTTTTCGATCCGACTGACGGGCGATATGAATATCGTCCGAAGGAAGATCGGAAAAATACGGGCGCAAGATGCTCGCCGCTACGCAGTTGCGATCTTCCGGGTTTGGATTCGCATTCATCGGGGGCTTCCGATACCCCGGTATCGAAAGCCTCTCCGAATGCAAACCAATCCTCAGAATCTTCGCAACCAAAAGTTAAATTTTCACCCGCGTGGAGTATATTCAAACCAAAACGTATTTTCACCCCTATAGAGTATAACAGGAACGAGGTATGCGATGTCGGAATTTAAGAATGTTACAGTGGTTAAAAAAGCGAATGTCTATTTCAACGGCAAGGTGACAAGCCGGACTGTCCTCTTTCCTGACGGGACAAGAAAAACACTTGGGATAATGCTTCCAGGGGATTATGAATTCGGAACAGACTGCAGGGAACTGATGGAAATTCTGGCCGGAGATCTGGATGTTCTGCTCCCCGGATCGAAGGAATGGAAAAAAGTGAGGGGCGGAGAATTGTTCGAAGTTCCTGCAAAGGCGAAATTCAGTCTTAAGGTCAGGGATATTGCGGATTACTGCTGTTCTTACCTGTAGTTTTTCCGGGAGACAATGGGATTGTTTTTCAGGAAGACTAAAAAAAGGAAACATGAAACACTTCACCTTCATTTTCGGGCTTGTCGCCTTTTCGTCCGTCATTCAAATATTCGCAGGAACCGCACCTGTGCCTGCGGTGCGGACTGTTGCAGTTCCTGTGAAATATTATGTGTCGGGGGCGGGGTTTGACGCCAATAACGGACTGAGTCCTGAAAAAGCCTTCCGCAATATTCAGAGGGCGGCGGATGTGACCAGACCCGGCGACACCGTATATGTGATGAACGGTGTTTACAAAAGGGACGAGCCTACCTGCAACATTGTCAACATAACCCGTTCCGGAAAGCCTGGTGCATGGATCACCTATCAGGCGTTTCCAGGACACAAGCCGGAATTGAAATCCAAGAACTTGAATGCCATAATGATCGAAGGGGCGTCGTATATCGTCATTGACGGGTTAAGCATGAATGGAGGCGGCGACGGCATCAATCTGGAATACGCCCTTTCGCAGAAGGACAACTTTAAGAATCCCGAAACCTCAGGGAGCGGTATCGAGATTGCTGAAAAGGGCAGTCAAAAGCCGCACCACATAACCATAAGCCGATGCGTGATTTACAACTTCTGCGGCGGCGGCGTCCGCGCTCGCCACGCCGATTATGTGACCATTGAAGACAACACTGTCCGGGAAAACACTTTCTACTCGCCATATGGCAGCAGCGGCATCTCCAATTACCAGAACTGTGATTCGGACGAAAACAATACCGGATACAAGATGATCATCAGGCGCAACATCATACATCACAATCTCAATATGATTCCGCCGCTTGCCGTGAAAAACACCGTTGGCGGCAACGGAATCATTATCGAGGATCTGCGAAATTCGCAGAACAATCCAAGTCGGGACACCTACAAGGGGCGCACTTTGATTGAAAACAATGTCATTTACTGTAACGGCGGACGCGGCGTATACGTTTTAAACAGCGACTGCGTGGACATCCTGAATAACACAGTTTATCAGAATTCACAGCATCCGAAAATTTCGGAGGGTGAGATATGCATCATGTCTTCAAGTGATGTGAAGGTCTACAATAACATCCTGTACGCCTTGAAGGATCGTCCTGCAAATACCGTCCAGGATGCAACTGACACTGTTTTCGACTACAATCTTGTCTTCAATGGCAAGTTGAGCGGGAAGCCGGGACACAACATCATTGGAGGGAATCCTTTGTTCTTAAATGAAAAAAAGCACGGGTTTTATCTGCAGGACAGAAGTCCCGCAATTGACGCCGGCACGAATTTGCTGAAATCCGCAACAGACATCCGCGGTGTTGAACGCCCGCAGGGCAGAGCCGTGGACATCGGAGCATACGAGAAGAATTAAGGAAACCTCTATAAGCGGCGGTAAGGCATCCCGGTATTTTAACCGGTAATCCTATTCTTTTTCATGTTTGCGGAGGTTTTCCAGGTCTGCTTCGTCCTTTTCCTTTGCGAGGGCCCGCTCAAGGTCGGCCTCTTCACGATGGGCTTCTTCAATCACAACATTATCGGCCCGTTCCACCAGCGCCACGTCATCGGCGGAAACGTGGCCGATCACGCGACCGTCATCCAAAACGTTGAAATCTTTTTCCCTGAGCCGCTTGAAAAGACGTCCTAAATCCCATGTTCCGCCGATCGTGAACCAGACCGTGGAAATCACGCCGATTATGCTGCCAAGGACGAAATTGCAGAAGAAAAACCAGTTTGCCCACCAATTGGCAGGCCAGGGGCTGATCTTGTTCCAGATAATCAGAACGATAAAACTTCCGAATCCCCAGCCAAAACTCCAGATAAAAACCGACCAGGCCAGGATTTTATCGCCCTTGGTATATTGGGAATCTATGCCGATGAAAAACTTGTAAAGCGTTTTCCATGAGAACTTTTCTGCAACCACTTCCTGCCCTTCACGACGGTATTTTCCGCGATGGAACAGGCGATCCATATTGAACGCCTCACGCGAAGTGAGCAGGGATAACCCCACATAAAGCCCAAGCGTTATCAGAGTAGTGATGAAGAAAACTTCCTGGGAATTAATCGGAAACTTGTCGGGGGTGACAGTCCAGACAACATAGGGATTGAAAGGTGCCGATACCGTCTGTAGGAAAGTCTCCACTGTCTCAAGCATCCCGTGCCGGCTCAGCCATGGATAGATAGATCCAGCCCAGTATTTCTGGGCGAGGATGCCGCAGACCGCCAGACTCGAACCGCTAATCAGCGCACCAAAAGCACCTGCGCCGGTGCCGCGTTTCCAGTACAACCCGAGAACTATGCATGGACCCGCACCGCCCAGCCAGATGGCGCCTGTAATCGCAAAAAACATCAGGATGAAATCTATCTGGGCGAAGTAGAACGAGAAAAAGAACGCAAAGGTCGCCACACCGGCTATGGTCAGCCGCAACAAGAGCAGCTGCTGACGAGGGGTAAACGGTTTCCGGCGAAAAGGGAGAATCACGTCCTGGACGATGATGCTGCCCCATGAATGCATATATGAAATATTGTTGCCGGTCAGGAGAAAAATCATTATTGCGCACAATATGCCCATGATTCCGGCCGGCAGAATGGTTCTAAGCGCCATTGGCATCCGCATCTGGCTGAAAATTGTCCCAAATGTGACCGCCGTACTTTTGTCCTCGGATTTCAACGCCGTCTGGACGGTATGCAATATCTCCTCGCGATCAGGCTGGGCAGCTTTTACCGCAACCGCCTGCTTGGAATCCGCCGTGTCTGCAGGTTGGGCGGAAGAGGCCTTTTCATTTTGTTTTACGGAATTTTCTTCGGCTTTGACCCTGTCAATCCGGGCTTGGAGTTCGGTGGAGATTGTTCCAGTATCCAGATAAGAGCCGATTTCTTTGCGGACTTCTTTAAACTGTTCCGTTCCGGCCACGTCGTTCATGACTTTGCAGGCCAGCTCCGTCCTGACCTTCTTTGCCGGCGTGGAAAAATCAGCGTTATTGTAGAAAGTGTAGCCTGTCACTGCAATCGTAATCAGCATCATCGAACAGAAACCTCCACGCCATGAGCCGAGAATACCGGCCATTTTCTGTTCATGTGCCGTTACGGCGGCGGTGGAGTAACCCTGGTTCCCGGCCCAGGACATGCGGTTGAGGATACCGGCAAATATTCCCGTGAAGATATAAAACAGATTGAAATCGCGCAATTGGTTAATGTCGTACGGGTTGAGCATGCTCTTTCCCTCAGCCCTGTCCAGCAGGGCCGGAGCCATTTCATTGAACCAGGAGAAATTGTAAAAAATATAAGCTACAATAATGACATACATGGGATAGCTGAGTATTCCCTCCACGCAGTCGGTTACCATGATTGTAAGCTGACCTCCGATCGTCACAATAAAAACGGACAATCCGAGAAAAGCGGCCATCAACAGGCCGAATGTCGAAAAAGAGAACCCCATTATGTCAACGTGTAATGGAAGACCGCAGAAATAAATCAGGCATCTTGCACTGACCGCAGGAAAGATCGCAAAATTCATAACGCCCGATATTGACTGTAGTGAGGCGGCAAAAATGCGGAAGGATTTGCCGTATCTCATCTCAAGAAACTGCCCCATAGTCATGGCGCGGGTTTCGCGGAAACGGTAAACACAATAGCCTGTCAGCCCCATGACAATACCGAGAGGGGCGGCAATCGTACTCCAGAACCCCAGCGCAAAACCGGAGTTGTAGTACATCTCCCATATGGCCACAAGGCTGATGAGCCCCATGCCAGCCTCACCGCCGGATACACAGATTACATACCTGCCGGCCACCCGTCCGGCGGTCAGGAAGTCAGATACCCCCTTGATATATTTCCGGCTCTTAATCGCAATGAACAATATTATAAAAACCGCGATGGAAACAATTGTCCAGTCAATCCAGTGCATACTTTTGATTCTTTCAATAAATTCCAGCTCGTAAAATACAATACATTATTAAAATTAGTATGCTTAAATAATAAAATACTGAAAAAATGTGATATTACGCAAGGAACTCGAAATTTGTTTTCATTCCCCTGCTCCAGGAGTCCGGAAGAAAATCGTTTTCCTTCCCGTCGGCAATGAGCCTGAACGCGTATCTCACCTGTTCCTCGTAAAACTCGCAGAATGCGCCGCGGCTCTTTATGTTCCTGTCATTCATCGTGTAGGCCTCGGCCGGGCACGGAGAGCCGCAGAAGTGCTGGATCGCACAGGTTTTGCAGGGATGTATTTCCTCGGTCTTCCTTTCGGAAACCAGTCTGAAAACGTCCGTCTTCAGAACATCGTCAATATTGTCCTTGAAAAGATTTCCGCCGTTGAATTCCGGAACGCCCACGAACTCGCTGCAGGGGAACATGTCACCTTTTGCGGAGACCGCAAAAAAGCAGCGTCCGCCGCCGCATGGCGAGATGTCGCACATGAGTTTTCTGCCTGAGGGCGCGACTATTCCGAAAATGATGTTTGCGAAATTCGCAACAATAATCTTGCGTCCGGTCTTCTTGTACAGGGTCCAGCTCCGGTCCAGGGCCTTGATATAGTGCTTTGCGGCGACGGCATCGCCAGGTTTCACCGTACGGGATTTTTTCTGGGTGCATCTGATGATGTTGAGCATGCAGACCTTGACTCCCGATTTGTGGAAATAGTCAACCGTATCTGAAAGCCTGTCCATGTTTTCCGTGGTGATTGTGCAGATGACGTTAAACCCCGGATGATCCCTGAGCTTTTCAATGACTGTAGATATCCTCGAGAAGTATCCCTCGCCCTTCCAGTCTTTCCTCAGGCTGTCCGCTGTTTTCTCGTTTGGGCCGTCAATTGATATCCCGATTCCGACCTTGTGTTTTTTTACAAACGCAATCGCTTCGTCGTCGAGCATTGTCGCATTTGTCTGGATTCCGAAGTCGAAATAATCCGAATATTTTTCAATGCCGGTGAAAACCACCTCCTTGTTCATCAGAGGTTCGGCGCCGTGGAAAATAATCTGGGGGCGGCGCCCCTTCGGAAGGGTCTTCTTGAAATAATCTTTCAGTATTCCAAGCCCTTTCAGGAGTTTTTCCTCCGACATGTTGTCTCCGTGCCTTCTCATCTTTTCTGGAATATAGCAGTATGTGCAGTTGAAATTGCAGCGGTCTGTCGGGTTGAAATAAACGGCCGAAGGCTTGAGTCCGAAACGGAGGGTGTTCATCTCCTTCAGGAATTCGGCCTCCTGCTTTTTAAAGGCGGAAATGAATTTGCCGTCTGAAATAATCGAGCCGAGATGATCCTTTCTGACAAGCGTCCAGAATGCACTTTCCGGGCTGATTAGGGCTGTAAAATCCTTGTGTCCTATGTCCACAGGCATGAACTGAGGACCGTATCCGGTATTGAGGTAGTTGCTTTTCATATTAAGATATGGCTTTTCACACCTGAAAATTTTCCGCTGGCGGCAATTTCCGCCAGCGGAAAATTTTAAAACAGATGGAATGCCTATTTATCCTTGATCAGAATGTAATGAGAGAGTCCTGTTCCGCTTGCGCTGCAGCTTTTCCTGTAGCCGATGGCCTTCTTTTCGGTTTTTGATTTCTTCGTCTTCATTTTCACTCCTTTGTTTTCTTTTTTTGCAAAATAAAAAGGGTCTCGGCGGACGAAATGATTCGTCTGCCGAAACCCTTTACCATTAGATTTCATTATGTTTGTTTCTCAGGAGCCGTACAGAAATAACTTTTACATTTGCTGGCCGGGATTTTGGATTGATTATCATGATGTTTGCGAGGAGCATATCTGAAGATATGCAACGAGCAAACAGCGTGATAAGCGGCCAAAAGAACGCCAGCCCTTTGGGGCGGAATTCCATGTATTTGTCTTCTTCGTTGCTTCACCCCTTGCGTATGCACCATACGCGCAGGGTTCACGCCTCGAATCCAAACACCTGTATTTTCCGCCAAATGTAAAAGTTATTTCTGCACGGCTCCTCAGCTCGTCTTCTGGCTTCCGGATCATTTCGTGATTCGCTGTCTTCCCGCAACAATATCGAGACATTCTCAATCGGTTGCAGTGACCCGTCTTAACGTTTGCAAATCACGATCCCCGGTTACAGCGGCGGGACCGCGACGGATTCACACCGTCTTCCGTTTACTGGAAACTGCCCTTATATTAATATCAATAAAAAACAAGTCAAGCGCCGTTTCATGCAAAAACACAACATATCCTCCGCAATCGCTCAGTCAGTT
>JBAYFV010000071.1:0-12627 GCA_041666985.1 Victivallales bacterium | reverse complement strand
TTTTCATCTATATGGAACCCGATTTTTCTTTTTGGAGGATTTGGAGGTGTCATGATTTGCCTGATAGCATCAAAGACAATACTGAACTGTTCATCGTATTTCTTTTCAAGCTCGTTGAGTTTGTCTTCCAGCCCCTCGTGGGACGCGAGAAGGTGGCGCAGTTGAACAAAAGTCCTTATTATTTCAATATTCACACGAATCGCCCTTTCGCTGTTGAGGACGCTTGAAAGCATTGCGACTCCCTGTTCGGTGAAAGCCATCGGAGCATGTCTAAGCCCCATGCGAACAGAATTGGAGGTCACAAATTGTGACCTCCAATTGGAAAGTTCCTGGTCTGTGAGTACAAACATGAAATCTGAAGGAAATCGTCCGATGTTTCTTTTAACAGCCTGTTTCAGAACTTTTGTTTCAACTCCATACAAAACCGCGAGATCCCGGTCAAGTAGGACTTTTTGCCCCCTGATGAACAGGATTGCCCGCTGGACACGTTCCGTAGGGATAACTGATTCTTTTTGTTTTTTCATGTGTTTGATGGATTTCATCGGGTTAACTCCCGTACTTTGCCCAGAGTGCGGATTTGAGTCGGTGGATTTTCCGCAGTTCTTCCTTATACGTGTTGTGCGTCGGAAAGTTTTTCCAGTCGGTAATCTTCCCGGCAATGGCATCGAGCTTCTTCAGATATCTCACTGCATAAACGTAGTATTTGGACTGCGCCTTCTTGAGGATGGAGGCTATCAAGGCTCTGTGTATCAACGAGGAGGCGATAAATCTGTTTTCAGCCTCGAATTTCTTCGAGAGCTCAAGTAAGGACGGGTAGTTATCGCCGTTAATCTGGTCTGCTTTCCCTGCAAGATATTCTTCGGCTTCTTCGGTCTTTCCATTTTTAAGCAAAAAATCGGTATCTGTCAAGGAAATGCAAGTGTTCTTCATTATTAGACCTGTCTCTTCTTCGATTATCCTAGGACGTTCAGCTTTGTCGACAGATTCCAACAGTTCCTTTAAATTATCTTCTGATCTATGTTTTCTAAAGGATTTCAGTGCGATTTCATGCATCTTTTCCTTGTCGCCAGTTTTCCTGTATATCGAAAACAGGAGCTTGTCGCGATCATAGGCCGTATAATTTTCTGTTTTTGGAATTTTATTCAGCCAGGCCAACGCGGTAGTGCAATCATCTGCTTTGAAATACGCCTCCGCTATTTTTATGTAGTTTTCGTTTGGAACTCCTTTAAAACCTTCACAGTATTTCAATGAGGCTTTTTCAAACATGACGGGATCGTTAAGCTGGCTTGCAATATTTTCTGCTCCGGATGCCCAATGTCTGGACTGTCTGTCATCCTTGGCTCCATTCATCCTGTCCATAAAAAATTCGGCAAGTTTCCTGAGTTCTCCTGCTGGAAGAAATTTTGCTGACTTCTTGAGCAGGTATTCCCTTAAGCTGTATGGGTCATCCCCGTAGAGATCGGCGAGGGTTTCAGAAATCCACGTCTTGTCCTTGCATTTTGACGCCAGTTCCGCGAAGAGATCGCTTGCGGAAGAGCGAAAGATGCTGCCAATAAACCCGTCTGAATCATCGCAATGTTCGATAACAGCCTTATCGCTCTTGAAGAATTCAACGAGAAGAGTGATGCCGTCGCTCGGGCTTTCAGATCCGTCCCGGATTTCATCAAGGATCTCCTCGAGTTTGCTCCTGAAGGACTTGGCGCTTCTCCAGTCAACAAAATTCTTTTGCCGTCGCAGACCTAAAATCTTCGCCTTGGCTCGTTTGAAATTATCTTTTTTGCTTGAAATCAGCCGGATGATAATGGCGTCTGCGTCATCGTGACGGATTGACAGTTCCATCAACGCTTCGACCAGATCTTCCACTGCGACCTTCGCAAGCTTTGTGCGGATGTCGCTGTCTGAATCCATAAATTTTAATCGCTTGCTCATTATTTCACTTTTTTTATTACGGCCTCGAAACCCTGAACTTTTATTCATCTTTTACAAGATCAAAAAGATTGCCTTGTGAATTTCCTATTATTAATTCAATAAGTCTATGAATACGCTGCTCCGTCACATCCTTCAGCAGGTGAAACGGCACCTGCCGGTGATGGTTCTCGACTGCTTTCTTGCCTATCCAGTTTAATGTCGGCATAAGTTATTGCTCCGACCTATTATCACTTGAGTTTTCTGTTTCTGGACTTTCTGTATCCGGTATCGGTGTGAACTCGGCTGATTTTTCAGCTCGCTGTCGAACAGGTCCCTTTGTAACGATATAATCAGCTATCATTTTATTTATAACGGCTTTTATTTGAGAAAATAGTATGCCATCTTCAGTATAATCTGCAGGTGCTACAAAATTGACACGATTTTCTTTCATTAATCCATCTGAGGTCTTCTTTCTTGAACCCGGTTTGTAAACCCCAACAGAATAGCCTCCCTGTTCCTTTACCAGTTTCATGCATGGGATGTCTGTCGAACCATCTCCGATATAGATCATCCTCTGGAAAGGAATGGGGCGCTCATCCTTTTCCATAAAATCATTGATTTTAGTGTCATCATAAACATCAAGCATTCCTTTGTTTATTCTAAACAGGAATTGGGTTTTTGTTGTGTAATTGATAGCCAATGCCGGCCAATAGGCAACTTTGTTTTGATCATACATGAAAGACGAAGCGTAGATTTTTTTGAACTCCCTTCCGATTTTTGAGCCTTCGATCATTTCCTTGATGCCGGAAGATATTATGTAATGTTCGATATTTGCCCCATGTGCTTTGCCGAAAGCTGTAATTTTTTGAAACCAGTCGATTACGCCATGGAACAGTTCTACAGTTTTTCCATAATCTACGAAAGCTTTACGAGTTATCTGAACGTCCCTGCTCGAGTTAGCTTTTTCTATCATTATACACATATAGGTCAAAATAGCATCAGCGTTCTGTTCTTTAGCTCTTGTTTTCACTTCCTTCCAAAAAACATGTGGATTTAACCCTAGCTGAGGAATGAAATTATACTCCTGCATGCTCTTAGGAGATAGCGTCCCATCGAAGTCGTAGCATATTGCGATTATTGGTTTCTTAGGTTTGCTCATTGTCCATCATCTCCGATTGCCAGTGTTCAACGTCCTTCAGTCTAATCACATTCAAATGTCAGCATGGTTTTCAACAAGGCAGAACTTTTCTTTAAGGGTGTTCATCTCTGAATAGTCAATAATCTTGTCGTGCTGGAGCCGTCCAACAACAATACCGGGTGCAATCCCGGATTTACGGGCAAAATGTGTTATGGACATCTTGTCGGGGATGGTTTCTGAAAAAGACCGATATTCTTTCTCTGGAATCATCATGTTTGCGGCGAAACGATCCGCTTCTTTTTCAGCATCGGCATTGCTGTGCTTTATATCGTCAAGGAACAGCATTTTCTTGCCGTGGAGGAGAATGTGTCCCGCCTCGTGAAAGAATGAAAACCAGAAGTGATCATTGGTCTTGTGCCGAAGGCTGAGCATGATTAAAGCCTTGTTCTTTGACATCCAACGGGTGGCGCCGCTCAGGTGCGTTTTCGGAAGTTCTCCAAGAAAGACAAGGGCCACGCCGGCATCGGCGCACTTCTTTTTCATTTCAGGCTCGAATGTATCAGGGGATTTTACAGTCAACGCTTTTATTTCCTCTAGCGCTGACTTAAACTTTGCCTCATCAAAAGAACCGGCAGGAATATTCTGAGCAAGGATTTCTCCCTGTCTGAGCCATGCCGAAACGGCTTCAGGCGCCCGCTTGAAAGAAGGCGAAGATCTGTAACTAACCTGTAATTCCCCAAACCATTTTTCCCAGGCATTCGTATTGCTGACACCAAAGAATTGCAAAAGGGAATTTGCCATTTGAGCTTTGTTTGCAGGATTGGTGATCCAGTTCCTTTTAGTCATCTCATTTACTGGAAAACGCCTTGCCCATTCGTATGCTTCCGAGGATGTCTTCAAGGATTGTGCCCTTGCTTTGCTGAGCTCATAATTGCTCTGGATATTTGTCCAGATATTGGCTGCGATGCCAAGAACTTTTTCAAGGCTTATGGCGACATCAGGAACTATTGCCGCCTTCTCATGTAGAATCTGGTTGAGATGTTTTTGGGAGATTCCGCAACGGTCAGCTACTTCCTTCTTGGATAATCCCCTGGCTTCAAGCGTTTCCTCAAGTATTGTTCCAGGATGCACTGAATAGTCAGGATTGTATTGATTTGAAATATTCATTAGTGGTAATCCTCCACGGATTGTATTTCTATTACTGTGACCTTGGTTTTATCCACTCCGCCGTCTTCTTTTACCGGTATCGGATTGTTTGCAACGCAAAAGATAAGCCTCCATGGGTGTTTCAAATATACTGCATATTTACCGGATTTAAGAGGATGAAGCTCATGGCATCCTTCTGGAGGAAGATGTGAAACTTGTTCTAGACATGTCGCACCTCTTAAAATGGCCATGCGCCTTTTTATTGCTTCAGTCTGTTTGCCGTATTCCCTTTGAAGCTCACGCTCTGAATTGAAGATTCTCTCCAGCTTTTTAGTTTTGAATACTATATCCACAAATCATTTACCTATCAAGTAAATAAAATAAACATTATCACAAATAAAAATAAAAGCAATTCTATTACAGTATTGTTTTCAATACCCGCATGAATTCTTCCGCGAGTTTCGCACGGTCATAGGAATTTACGACGAAGTTCCGTCCTTTCAAACCCATGCTTCTGCGGCTTTCCGGAGGAAGTTTCGAGAGTTCCAGAATCGCAGCAGCTAGCTTTTCAGGATTTTCCGGAGGAACCACTTTTGCGCATCCGCTCTTCAGCGCGACTTCCGCACCTTCTCCTTTTCCGCAGAATATGAATGGGATTTGTCCCGCCATTAGTTCAAAAATCTTTGAAGGTCTTGCACCTTCAAAGATTTTTATGTCCTTGAGAGGAACCAAGGCAATATCGAACTGTGAAAGCAGATGCGCCATCTTTTCCCTAGGGACAGAATCGAAGAACTTCAGGTTTTTCAGACCGAGCTCGGAAGTCTTCTTCTGAAGTCCGGACTTTTCCGGTCCGTCTCCAAAAAACATGAAGAAAATCTTTTCATTCTTCAGGATATTGGCAGCTTCAATCACCTGCGGGAGTGCCTGGGAGCGTCCATGGTTGCCTGCATATCCGATGACGAACGAATCCTTCGGAATGCCGTGTGATTCCGCGAACTTCGCATCTTTCGGCTGTTTGTTAAACATCTCAAGATCCACCCCGTTAGGGAACAGGAAGGTCTTTGCTTCGGGATATCTTTTCTTTACACCTTCAACTATGCCTTCCGTCTGACACGACACAAGAACGGATTTCCTGTAGAGGAGCTTTTCAAACCATTCCAGGAAGCTCAGAGCAGGACCTTTCCTGATCATTCCGAGCTGGACAGCGCTTTCCGGCCATAAGTCGCTGATATTCATAATCAGTTTGGAGGATTTGACAAAACTCAGGAAAAGAGCGGTGAATCCCAGGAAAAGAGGAGGGGATTCGCAAATGAGGAAATCAGATTTTCCGAGCTTGAAAAGACCGACAAGAGCTGCTGATTTGACAAAGGAAAAATAACATATGAGCTGTCTGGCAGTGCTTTTCTTTTTCGGCGGCAGAATCCAGCAGCGGACAACTTTGACTCCATCTATTACCTCGTTGAAGATAAATTTTCCCCGGTATTCGGGGAAAATTTTTCCACCGGGATAATTAGGCATGGCGGTTAGAACGGTGACCTCATGCCCAGCAGTGGCCCAGCGTCTTGCAAGGTCATGCAGCCTGTTCTGCGGGGCTCCGTGCTCCGGAGGATAATATTGTGTCAGTATTACAAGTTTCATTCTATTATTATAGTCACTTGTCAATTTTGATGCCAGCATCAAAATTGACTTCTTAGCCAATAATCCATGCAGAATAGCCTGAACATCCTTGTTGCATCGAAACTGCCGTCAATTATCTTTGTTTTAACATCCTGGAAGTTGTCGGCGATGAATTCTGAAACCGGATGTTCTTTTTCAGAAGCCCAGTTGACGAGGTAGTTGTTCAGGACGCCGGACTTCATCCATTTTTCCTGCGGGGTCTCGAAGCCTTTTTTGTCCTTACGCCAGCAGATGTCTTTGGGAAGTTTGGAATCCATCGCCTTTCTGAAGAGATATTTTGTCCATCCCTTTCGCATGTTCATTTCCGGATTCACCGAAAGAAGAAGCTCGACTAGGTTCACGTCTAGGAACGGAACCCTGGATTCAATTGAAAAAGCCATCGAATTCCTGTCCTCCCATTTCAACAGACGGGGAAGATGTATCCTGAAGATCTCGGCTTTGCGATATTCGCAAGGCGTCAGGTTCTGGGCGTCACGGTGCCACTTGAGTGTTTTTATCTCCTCAAGGCGTCCCATATATTTGCCGCTTATTGTGAACGGCAGGGCTCTCGCATCCCTTCTCCTGTATTCCGACAGATGTGAGTACGCCTGCGAAAGAAGCCCAGTGTTGCCTCCGAAGAATGTTCCCGCAGAATGAGATAATATGGAAATAAAATTTTTACTCCTGTAAAAATCTTTTAGCATGAGGAAATATGCCGGCCAGTATCCTGAGAAGAGTTCGTCGCCTCCCTGTCCGTCGAGAAGGACCGGTATCTTCTCCCTCCTGGCGGCCTGCATGATCTTGTACTGGGCATACATGCTGATGCTGCCGACAGGTTCATCGTGCTGTCTGAAAAAATCCGGCATATCGGCAATAAAATCTTTTTCATTCGGGAAAACCTGTATCTGCCTGCTGCCGGTACTGTTTATTACGCGTTTCATGAATTTCCGCTCATCAATGCCGGGATCGTCAAAACATGCGGAGAACGCATTGAAGGTGTGAGAAGGCTGGAGATGTTTCATCTCGACGAATATCGCGGAAGAATCAAGACCGCCCGACAGGCAGCCGCCCACAGGTACGTCAGACCTCAACCGGAAATTTACCGATGCGGAAAAAATTTCCCCAATGCGGGATATGATCTCGTCTTCCCCGTATTTCCCGATGGATATCTTTTCGGCGGTCCAGAATTCCTCCGGCTTCACTTCAGGGGAATCAAGATCAGTCTCGGCGAAGCAGCCCGGAGGAAACGACATTACGCCCTTGAAGAAGGTTTCCGGAGGCATTTCATAGCCGGTGACAAGATATGAAAGGCATGCGTCAATGTTCGGATCCTTCTTGAACCCGGGAAGCTCAAAAAACTGTTTTATTTCCGAGGCGAAGGCGATTATTCCGCCGTTTCTGTAATAATAGAGAGGCTTGACTCCGATGCGATCCCTGGACACAAACAGTTTCCTCTTTTGTCTGTCAAGAATTGCAAACGCCCACATTCCGTTAAATTTAGAGAGGCACTGTCCGCCCCATTTCCTGTAGGCTTCAAGTATGACTTCGGTGTCGGTATGGGAATTGAAGACGATGCCTTCCTTTTCGAGTTCCTTCCGGATTTCCAGGTAATTGTAGATTTCACCGTTGAAGACTATCACGAAATTCCTGTCGGTCGAAAACATCGGCTGGGAACCGGCCTCCGACAGATCGATGATTGAAAGTCTCCTATGGCCAAGGCCGACAGGGAAATTGCGTTGTGACGTTTCAGGGAATCCGCTGGAATTTGCGAATTTCGCAACGCCGCGGCTGTCGGGTCCCCTGTGTCCTATGCAGTCCGTGAAACGGGAAAGGACGCTTTCATCAATGGTCTGGTTTTTATCTATTATACAGGATATTCCGCACATGTTGACCCCGTTCCGTTTCCTATATTTCCTTGTTAATTTTTCCGTCCCGGGAAAATTTTCTTATCGGGCAGAGAGTGTTGGATATTCAGAGTTGCGATGTTCCCGTAGGCGTCCAGGAACCTGCCGATGTTTTTTCTGAAATCGAATTTATCGTTCATGATTCCAATGTTTATTTTTGCCGCAGTCCTGCGCATATCCGCGTTTTCCGCAGTTTCAACCATTGTATCGGCGAGATCTGATATTGTCGTTTCCGCATTTATCAGCGTACCGTTCCTTCCGTTTTCAATCAGCATTCTGGATGCGGGCATGTCGGTGACGAGAGGATAAACACCGCACGCGCAGGCTTCAAGAAGAGAACTTGATACGCCTTCGGATTCTATGACGGAAACATAGATGTCCGAGTTCTTCAGCGTCGCCGCCACTTCCAGTGGAGAAAGCCTGCCGGGGAATTCAACTTTTTCTGATATCCCGAGTGTGTTGGTCAGGTGGAGCAGATTGTTTTTTTCCGGGCCTTCGCCGATGATTTTCAGGTGTGCGTCCGGGATTTTTCCGAGGAGGAGGGAGAATGCTTCCACGATCCTGTTTATTTTATATTCCGGAAAAAGGGATCTCGAGGAAATGAAAACAGGATTCTTCGCTTCCGGTTTCCGAAAGGACGGAGCGAATAGACTTAAATCTATTCCGCGATGAAGGACTAGGATGTCTTTTTCATCAGCACCGAGTTCCTTGAGTCTGCCGAGCATGTTTTCACCCCAGGCATGGATGAGATCGGCTTTGCGTATGGCTTTTCCGGCAAAGAACTCGAGTATTGTCTTTCTGAGCAGGCTGGGTTTCGGGAGATATGTGATCTGTTCGTTCTGGGCGGCGAGAACCAATGGGTGGAATCCGGTGCATGAACAGAGGTAGCCGTAGCTTGTGATCCGGTATCCTATCAGTATGTCCGGCTTATAACTGCCGATCAGGTTACGGAGTCTGCGTGTGGACAGGAGGAAGTTGAGTCTTGCGGGAATACGGGGATTGCCGATGGAAATCACTCCGTCCGCATTTTTTCCCGCCCTGACGGAGGCGACGAGGACTTCAGCTCCAAGTTCCCTGAATCCCTTTGCCCAGGCCAAAGTGTTTGCACTTCTGTCGTCTGCGCAGAGTAGGATTTTCATTATTTATAAAAAGACCTGATTGAGTCGGCGACATATTTGATTTGCTCATCCGCCAGTTCGGGATAAATCGGCAGGGCGACAGTTTCCGCTGCGGCCGTTTCGGATTCCGGGAAATCGCCTTTTCTGTGTCCGAGTTCCTTGAAACAATTCTGTTCATGGAGACTGAGCGGATAATAGATTTCCGTTCCAATGCCTTTTTCCGTGAGGAACTTTCTCAGCTCGTCTCTTTTTGGAGCGCGAATCACATACTGGTTGTAAATGGAGACATTGTGCGGTTCAATATGCGGTCTGACAATAAAATGCATGTCCTTTAGGAGGTTGTCGTATTTTGCGGCGTTATTCCTGCGTCCTGCTGACCAGGAGTCAAGATGTTTAAGCTTGATCAGGAGAATTGCCGCCTGAAGGGTGTCAAGACGGAAATTTCCGCCGACAACCTGATGATAATATTTTGGTTTCGACCCGTGCCCCCGCATGATTTCGAGTCTTTCACCCAGAGCAGTATCCTGAGTCACAATCATTCCGCCATCGCCGGCGGTACCAAGATTTTTCGACGGGAAGAAGCTGAAGCAGCCTACAGTTCCGATTGAACCCGCTTTTCTTCCCTTGTAGGAAGCTCCGATGCTCTGGCATGCATCTTCTATTACGAGGAGATTATGCCTCTTTGCAATTTCCATTACGGGATCCATGTCCGCAACCTGTCCGAAAAGGTGAACCGGCATGATCGCCTTAGTCTTTTTTGTGATCGCCTTCTCGATTTTGTTCACGTCAATATTGTAGGTTCCCAGGTCAATGTCGACAAAGACGGGTTTTGCGCCGACGCGCCAGATGCAGCCGGCTGTCGCGAAGAAAGTGAAAGGCGTAGTGATGACCTCATCACCGGATTTGATGTCGAGGGCCATGAGGGCGCAGAGAATGGCGTCGGTTCCGCTTGAAACTCCGATTCCAGATTTGCATCCGGAATATGCGGCAATCTGCTTTTCAAGTTCCTTGACCTGCGGGCCGTTGATGAACTGCTGAGACTCGAAGACCGCCTCGACAGCAGTCATGATTTCATTTTTTATCGGATTGAACTGAGCCTTTAAATCAAGTAATGGAACTTTCATTCGGGAACCTCATAGATTAAAGATTATTAACCACGGAACACACGGAAAAATAAAAATATATTAAAAAAGCATGCTTTCAATTTAGGGAACCTCTATTCTATCCAGTTTTCCAGCTTAATGGATTCGAACCGATTATAATGTTTGATGTTTCCGGTTATCAGTCTGCTGCATTTCTGTGAACAGGTTGACGCGACAATAATATCGGCATCTGGCAGCATCAGTCCTTTATTTCTTAACTTGGCCTTTAACCATCCAAATTTCTCCATGATCCCGTTATCGCTTTGAATAACAATTAAATTCTCAAGAAAAGCCGTGATAAGCTGCACATTGAATTTTGAATCTGAGGAATTGAACGCCCCGTAATAAAGCTCTCCGACAGTAATGAAGGAAACAGCGATATTTCCAGAGTTTTTTTGCATGTGAGACAAAACTTTGGTATTTCCTCTCAGCAGTTCAATGCAGACATCGGTATCCAGAAGAATCATAGTTTAATTTCTTTTCCTATAGTTCTAGATGAATAAATGTCATCGATTATTTCTTTGGCGTTCCGCTTATCTTTCCATTTGCCGGAAAGCTTCTTCCAAGGATCTTCCCGCAAGTCTGTCTTTAATGCGGCGGGTGACAAGCGAATGCTGTTTAGTCCATTCTCCATAATGACAATCAGTTCATTATTCAGGCTTCTGCGCTCTTTTATTGAGAGCATTCTAGCGGCCTCTACAACTTCATCCGGTATGTTTCTGACTGTTATTGATTTCATTATTCTCTCTGGTTATAAAATGTAACCGTTGTGATTATACCGTAGTTCTGAAATAAATATTTTCAAGGAGACGGATTAGGTTCTTTTGCCGGGATTTCATTGGTTAATATGGGGAGTCTTGGTTCCTCTCATTTTGTCGATTGCGGGGGGCTGAACCTAAATGGTTTGACGAATGCCTTACCGTAGCAAATGGTGTTGCTGTCCCAGCCGGGACAGGATGAGAATAGGCAGGGGCTTCAGCCCCTGTTGTTCAGATCATATGTGATCGGGCGTGCCGTAGGTACGCCGTGAAAACTTCCTGTAATATTCAATGAAAGCCGAGGGCGGAAGAACTGGTATGTCATGTCTGCATTTCGGAGGGAAATGCCTGATGTTTCCCGTGATAAGGCAAGCTAAATAGACGGTACTCGAAAAGGGGGTAACGCAGACATTCCTGTCTGCGATTGAAAATGAAATTTGAACCCACAGACAAGAATGTCTGTGCTACTTTCAAGACAAATTTCATTTTGAGATTACCTTTTCGAGCAGGCTCTGGAGAGAGCCTCGGCGGAAGTGATCTTGTCAAAACCCATTCGTGCTGATTTCTCCTGCATGCTGAACACTGCCTGCATGGTCCGCGCGCGACGTATGGAGGAAAGACTTTCTTCAAGATTGGATTCGGACACTGAAGAAAGAATGGCGACGGGCTTCCCGTTGTTTGTGACAACCAGTTCCATCTCCCCGGAAAGTTCCTTCCAGACTTTCGCGCAATTGCCCCGGAGCTCTCTGACTGTAAGAAATTTCATATTGTTCCTCAACTGTTACACGATGGGGTACACGATATGTCCACAATGTCAAGGAAAGAAAAAATCGTAACCGTTGGCTTCTTTTTTGTTTTTAATCGGCGTGTCTTGGCAAAAAGTCTTTTCGCAGTTCTCTTATCGGCCATCACGGCATCAAAAAATGGTATGGGGAGTTTGAGCCGCCTCAATGCACATTTCACGAAATAGCACTTCACATATTCTCTAGCCTGGATTATTCACGCGACGTGAATAATCCACCGCTACGTGGACGTGATCCCGTTGCGGAGCAACGGGAAACGTGGTGATGCCCCGTTTGTCCGCCGCTGAAAACGGCGAACATCACGGCTTCTGCCAACTCCTTGGACAGAAGTAATTTATTCATTGGTGGACATGCCGCATGAATTAATCAGGCTAGTATTGTGACAGCTGAATCTTGTCCGTGATCTTTGCGATCTTGTCGTTTTCGACTTCGACCGAAATGGTTCCTGAATACCCAGCTTCGAAGTAGCGATCGACAACGAGGTTGAAAGTTTTGCCGTTCCTGTCGTACCCAATCTCGATGTGAGATTCGCCCTTCGCCCTTACTTGTGCGAAGGCCTGAGATCCTTCATTGATGAGACCTAGTTGGTATTGGTTGCCGGTAACTCGAAGTGTGACGTTCTCCATTTCGTAAGGTCCAAGATTCGAGATGATTGCCTTAATTGTTTTGTGGGCGTCAACCCTGATCGCGTAGATGAAGAAGGCTATTATCGAAAGACAGAGAATCGCCGCGACATATGCAAGTAGCTTCCACTTTTTAGTTTTCATGTTTCGCCAAACGTCCTATGATGATCAGACCGGTGATTCACCGGTCACTTGATCTTGCTCAGTGCGATATTTACGCTCATAATAAATATTTCATGATTTTATTTGACGTGTTCATCCCAAAATTTTCTGGGAGTTACAATTTTTGCGTTAGCGTCAATAATGATCTTCATGACAAAGCCTTGAAGATATCCTCGTCAGTCAACAGTCCCTGCGCTTCTGCAAAAGGCAGGATCTTTTTACGGATGGATCGGAATTTTTCCGTGGCGATGTATCGGCGCAGTGATTCT
>JBAYFV010000070.1:0-12670 GCA_041666985.1 Victivallales bacterium | reverse complement strand
ATTCTTAAATGACCGTGAAACCTCAAGTTTATACCGAGTATTCGGAGGAGAAGACCGAGCTTGCCGAGAAAATTCTCTTGGAAGTGTGGGCTTGTCTTGGAGAGTTCCGCAAAGACATGGTTCTTGTCGGAGGATTGGCTCCACGATATCTTGTCAGATCTTTTTCAAAAAAACAGAGAAGTTCCAACCCATTGCGGTACAATGGATGTCGATTTCGGTTTGAGCCTCGCTATTGCCGATAGAAAAACATACGGTGCCATAAGGAAGACACTTGTTGACCGCCTCGGCTTCAGACCGGGAACAAATGCCCGTGGAAGAGAACAGCGCCATTCATTCGTCAAAACTGTAAATGGTGTTGATGTCAATATTGATTTTCTGACAGCCGTGTACGGAGGTCCAACAAACAGCCGCATGCGTGAAATGGAAGAAGAAATCAGCGCTATCCAGGTAAGAGGACTCGGGCTGGCTCTGCTTGATCCCTTGGAAATCAAAATCTCAGGGAAAATGTTGTCCGGAGAACTGACGACTGAAACTGTAAACGTCTGTCGTCCGGTTCCCTATGTTGTTCTCAAGTCTCTTTCTTTCTCGGATCGTCGTGTAGCAAAGGACGCATATGATCTTGTTTACATCATTGAAAATTTTGACGGAGGCCCTGCGAAACTCGCGAAAGCGGTGCGTGAAGACGAGATTAAATCCGAGTTTTGGGACGAGGCCGTTGAATCTCTGAGAAACCATTTTGAAAGCATTGGACATACTGGGCCGGCCCGCTACGCCTCATTTCTGGGAGATAAAACTCGTGCGGCCCAAGCATTCGCCGCAGTACAGGGATTTTTGAGAGGACTAAAACAATTGGGATTTTGAATTTAATATCCACAGGCAAGATGTTTACCCGCATCAGGCGGCACCGAAGGTTTACGCGCCGTGGCGTGCGACCAAGCCCCGAGCTGCTTAAGTCCAGAACGGTGGTTTTTCCAATTTGAAATCATTAAGGGATTTCTCGTCATAGAAGACTTTGACCAGGAAAAGTCCGTTCGCTGGAGCTGTGTCATAACATGAAATCCGGTTTTTGCTTTCGAGAATATCGCGAACCTCTTCAGCTTTTATTCTGCCGGTGCCGACAAAAGCGAGGGTTCCCATGAGGCTTCTGACCATTTTATAAAGAAATCCCTCTCCGACAAATGTCAGGCAGACAAGATCTCCGAACTCCTGAATTTCTATCCGGAAAATTTTCCTGACCGCATCATCTATTGCACTCCTGTCAACGGTAAACGAGGAGAAATCATGTTCGCCGATCAGGCAAGTCACAGCTTTGCGAACTTCGCAGAGTTCGGTGAATTCACTCATATTCCAGGCCCACCTGTCGGTAAACGGATTTGGAATTCCCCTGTTGATCACATAAGTGTAGGCCTTTCCGACGGCTGAAAACCTGGCGTGGAACTTTTCATCCACCTCCCTGACTTCCCTGATTCTTATGGTGCTTGGCAGCATTCTGTTGAGAGCCTTGTAGAGTTTCCAATCCTGGACAATCGGTCTTTCCGGAGCGGTGAAGGTTACGGTCTGGTTTAAGGCGTGGACACCGGCATCAGTTCTTCCGCTGGATTCCACACGGATTACCTGATTGGCGTAAATAATGGAAAGTTTTCCCTCGAGAACCTGTTGGATTGTGATTCCATTGGGCTGAACCTGCCAACCGGCAAAATCCGTGCCGTCATAGGCAAGTTCCATGAACCATCGTATAGTCTTGGGATTCAGATCTGCCATGATCACTCAATCTCCAACCGTTGAATTAACCTGGACATTCCTTGTTCGATATTGGATATTCAAATTCCCCGCACCCAACCCTATCCCAACCTGTTTGCCATTTCATCTGATTGCATACAATCAGATGAAAAATAGAAACTCAGAACAGCCCTGGCGGGCTTAACTACGAACAGGTTCCAATTTCTTTTGAAATTAGTTTGCAGTTAATGCCGTAAGGCATGTTCTCGGCTTGTTTTCTTCGTTTAAAAGGTGTCCGCGCCGTCTCACTCCGTTTCGCCCGGATACAGGAGATGGCCGCAGTTGTCGCAGAAAACCTGCATTTCCTTCCTTACGGAATTCACTGTCTGAGGCGTAAGCTTCAAATGGCAGTTTCCGCATATTCCCTGGTGGACATCAACCAACGGCGTTCCCGTTTTTTTACTGAGAAGCCTTTTGTATGTGGAAAGGAGATCCGGACTTATTTTGGCTGAGAATTCCTCCCTGGATGAATTCTGTTTTTCAATTTCAGCTTTCAGTTTCCCTTCAAGATCCTTCAGTTCGTTTTTTTCCTCGGCAAGGGCTTTTTCCCTGTCCTTGAAAAGTTTTTCCTCGGACTTGAATGCGTTTTTCACAACTTCAATCTTATCCATGAACCCAAGCTGTTCCGTCTCAATGTCGCTTATCTTGTTTTTAACGTTTTCGATTTCCTTCATTATTGCGCGATATTCCTCATTTTTCTTTATGAGGGCGGACTGCGTATTGTATTTCTTCATGGTTTCATTCTGATCTTTTATCGCAGATTCCTTCTTCTTTATTTCCAGCTCGATTCCGACAAAAGACTCCTTGGCATGCTCAAGTTTGCCCTTCTCGATTGCAAGCTCTTTCTCAAGCTTGGATATTTCTTCCGGAATTATTGAGAGTCGCGTCTTCAAACCGCGTATGCGCATGTCAATTTCCTGAAGTGCAAGCAAATCTGTAATCCATTGTTTCATTATGGGAACTCCTTTTTTATTTTATCGTCTTGCCATTAATTATGTTTCATCTTCAGTCTTTAATTCTTCTTCGCTCCCTCAGCGTCTTCCTCTCAGCGTTCTCCGCGGTAAAACATTAAAATCTTAACCGCAAAGTCCGCAGAGATAAGACGCAAAGACCGCAAAGTTAAATACAATCTATAAAAAACTTCAAACATAAATGCAAAAAAAAACGGGCAAAAGCCCGTTTTATAAGAACTTCATCTGCCTGTCATCGGCAGACTTGCGGCGTTTCACCTCCGGAAGACTGTCAAGACCAAGCCTCTCGAGGGTCTTTGGGGTGACAATCCGTCCCTGAGGCGTCCTCTGAATATATCCCTCCTGTATCAGGAACGGCTCGTACACCTCTTCAATGGTGCCTTCCTCCTCGCCAACCGCAACTGCAAGGGTTTTGATTCCGACCGGTCTTCCTCCGAACTTATGGACCAAGGCCTCCAGAATACGGTTGTCCATTTCATCAAGTCCGTCCTTGTCAATATCGAACATCTCAAGGGCGGCGGACGCCACCTCCTTGTCAATCTTGCTGTTTGCCCTGACCTGGGCGTAATCCCTGGACCATGAAAGAAGATGGTTGGCGATTCTGGGGGTTCCGCGGCTGCGGCGCGCTATTTCAAGGGCGCCTTCATCATCTATTTTAATCTTGAGGATTTTTGCGGAACGGAAAATTATCTTCTGGAGGTCTTCCGGATAATAGTAATCAAGCCTGCATGACAGTGCGAACCGCGATCTGAGCGGAGACGACAGAAGCCCGGATCTGGTGGTGGCTCCTATGAGTGTGAAGCGTTCAAGATTAAGCCTTATCGCCCTCGCGCCCGGCCCCTGCTCCACCATTATGTCTATGAAGAAATCCTCCATTGCGCTGTAAAGGTATTCTTCGACAACAGTATTCAGCCTGTGAATTTCATCAATGAACAGTACATCTCCCTTTTCGAGCGAGCTGAGAAGTCCGGCGAGGTCGCCCGGTTTTTCAATTACGGGACCGCTTGAAGTTTTTATCTTTGTTCCGCGTTCATTTGCTATTATATACGCCAATGTTGTTTTACCGAGGCCGGGAGGTCCGCTGAGAAGGACATGTCCAAGGGAGTCTTCCCTCTTTTTAGAGGCGTCAATGAAAAGCTGAAGCCTTTCCTTGACCTTTTCCTGCCCCGGAAAGGAAGTAAATGCGGTGGGGCGAAGGCTGCCATCGAACTCAACATCCTTTTTATTAAGGGAGGAAGTGATGAATCGTTCAGTTTCCATGTATATTAGACCTGTTCCTTATTTGTAAAACCAACAATGGAAATTATCGTATCTGCGTTTTTTTTCCATACGTAAGATAAACATATTTAACTTATTTTAAAGAAAGGCTTTTTAAAATGGCTGATTACAGACTCGAAAAACTCTCTGCGGACACCATCAGGGTCTTATCCGCGGAAGGCGTTCAAAAGGCGAAGTCGGGGCACCCGGGCATGCCTATGGGGTGTGCCGATTACGCATTCCTTCTCTGGTACAAGTACATGAAGCACAATCCGAAGAACCCGAAGTGGCTTGCACGCGACCGTTTTGTACTCTCTGCCGGACACGGATCAATGCTCCTGTACTCTATTCTCCACATGTTCGAATACGGGCTGTCCATGGATGAGTTGAAGAGTTTCCGCCAGTGGGGAAGCCTGACCCCGGGACATCCGGAATTCGGACACACCGCAGGAGTCGAGGTGACAACCGGCCCGCTGGGGAGCGGTTTCGCATCTGGCGTAGGCATGGCGATGGCGGCAAAAAATTTCGCCGCACGCACGGGGCTTGACAAAACCGGCCTCATGAACCATAAAATCTACATACTCTGCAGCGACGGATGCATGATGGAGGGAACCACCCATGAGACCGCCCCTCTTGCAGGCCATCTCAAGCTTGACAACATCATCTGTTTCTATGACGATAATTCCATAACTATCGAAGGCGCAACATCACTGGCATTCAGCGAAGACGTCGGAATGCGTTATGAAGCCTACGGCTGGCGCGTTATTCATCTTGACAATGCCAATGACATGGAAAAAGTTGACAAAGCCCTCGCGGAAGCTCAGAAAAGCGACGGAAGACCTACAATCATAATCGGCAAGACTGTAATCGGGTTCGGATCGCCGGGCAAGGCTGGCAAACATTCCTGTCACGGTGAACCGCTTGGAGAAGAAGAAGTTTTAGCGGTTAAGGCAAAGCTGGGACTGGAAAAGAATCCCCCTTTCACAATTCCGCAGGAAGTGAAAGACGCTCTGGGCAAACGCTGCAAGGAGCTTGCCGCTGATGCTGCAAAATGGGACAAGGAATTCCAGTCCTATCTCGAAAAGAACCAGGAATCGGCGAAGATGGTTTCCGAACTCCTGCACAAGCCTCTCCCTGAAAACCTTCTCCAGGAACTCATCAAGGCTATTCCCGTTGACAAGCCGGTTGCTTCACGTGTTTCCGGCGGAATTGCCCTTAACAGGGCAGCGGACCTCATTCCCGCCCTCATGGGAGGTGCGGCCGACCTGACACCTTCAACCAAGACAAACATAAAAAACACCACCGATTTCAGTGCAACCGACAGAAGCGGAAGAAATTTCCATTTCGGCGTCCGTGAACTTGGAATGGGATTTCTCGCAAACGGAATGGCTCTTTACGGGGCAAGTATCCCCTATTCGGCCACTTTCTTTGTATTCTCCGATTACATGAAGCCGGTGATCAGACTTGCCGCCATCCAGAGTCTGCACGAGATATTCATATATACCCATGATTCTTTCTACGTTGGAGAAGATGGTCCGACACATGAACCAATTGAACAGATTGCAATGCTTAGAACCATTCCCGGCATGACAGTTATCAGGCCTGCGGAGGCAAATGAAGTCGCACATGCATGGTATGCCGCGCTGAAGGCAGAAGGACCTGTGGCTCTCCTTCTTACAAGACAGGATCTTGCTCCCATTGCGCCGGAACTGGTGAAAAACATTGATGTTTCAAAAGGTGCTTATGTGTTGAGCAGCGACAGCGGTTTTGATCTGATTATCATCGCAACAGGTTCCGAAGTCGAACTTGCGCTCAAGTCCGCGGATATGCTCAGGAAAGAGGGGAAAAAGGTAAGAGTGGTTTCCATGCCTTGTCAGGAATATTTCAAGGCGCAGGATAAATCGTACAGGGATTCAGTGCTTCCCCCTTCATGCAAAAAGAGGGTGTCTGTCGAGGCGGGAACCACTTACGGTTGGAATACGTTCGCAGGGGACGAGGGGCTTTGTATCGGCATTGACCATTTCGGGGCTTCCGCTCCCTACAAGGTGCTTGCGGACAAGTTCGGATTCACTCCGGAAAAAGTCTCTGCAAGGATCAAGGAACATTTCAAAATATAAATTTTCCAAAAGGAAAATTTTATAAATAAGCGGCATAACCCTCCCGGAGGATATTTCTTATATCTGAAGCGGATTTTTCTCCTATTCCATAAATGGACGCAAGCTCCTCTGAATTTGCCGCCATGACCGCTTCTATCGAACCAAATCTTTCAATAAGCTGCGCGGCTTTTACCGGTCCTATACGGGGAAGGCTTTGAAGAATGAACAATTGCATTCCCTTTCTGTCTCTTGGCCGCCTTCCTCCCCTTGGAATCCCTCTTGAATCCGACCTGTTCACCTGTCTGGAGGTCATTACAATGAGTTTTGCAGTCTCCAAATTGTCTTTTGAGCGAAGCAGGGGAATTCCCATTATGACGCTTACCGTAATAATCGCCCCTTGGATAGATTCCCTTTTCAGCCCGAAAGAGGCTATGTTTTTTGTAGTTCCTTCAAGGATCAGAACTGGATGCATGCCGCTTTTCTTTAAAGCCATCGCCTGACGAAAGAGACGTCCTTGCATTATAGAAAGTATGAAATCCCTTAAAGACTTTCTTTCAATAACTATTTTCCTGTCAACAACATAATCGCCGACGGGAATCCTTCTTACATCGAGTGCGACTTCCTTAAAATCCCGCAATGCCTCAATAACTCCGCAATTCCGTTCCCTGTCATCCGCAATTATGTTTATAATATCTTGATTCATTAGTAAATTTATTTCGAAGAAAGAAATTTTTCTTTACCGGTCAGACACAAGCCTCGCCAGATATGCCAGCTCCGGAAGAATAGGAAAACGGCAATATCTCCTCGCAATCTCACGTGTTTCCCTCCTTGCAACCGCCCTGTTGCTGTTTGCCGTTCCGCCGAGCTCCATATTGACAAGCGGTTTGCGAATTTCGCAGAATTTTACTCCTTCCCTGTAGCAGCGATACAGGAATTCATAGTCAGCGGAAATACTGTATTCCTGATCAAAGAATCCAAGCTTGTCGTAAACGCTTTTCCTGACAAAACATGATGGATGGGCTATGGGCATCATGAGGGGGAACATCCACAATGGTCTGCAGTTCCTTAAATATTTACCTCTTCCCTTGTGGAAATATATTGAGCCATATACGATGCCGGCATCTGGATTGTCCTCAAAAGCACCGAGTATTTCCGATACGGCATCAGGTTCATACCAGTCATCGCTGTTCAAAATCATTACGATATCTGTTTTCACTTCCGCAAGTCCGAGGTTCCATGCTCCGGTTATTCCCGTCTTTTCTTTCTGGTCAATGATTTTAAAACCTGTTTTAAAATTATTCTCCCTTATTATCCGCAGAGTCGCGTCTGCAGATCCCCCGTCAACAAAAATATATTCCGAAGGATGAATTTTCTGCGACAAGACAGAATCAATGGATCTTCCGATAGTCCTTTCTGAATTCAGGCAGGCTGTGAGTACGGAGTAGTTCATAGTTGATAGGCCAGAGCGGTTAGCCGTGAACCTTGAGCTGTTAATTGTGTTCATTTCATCGCTTTTTTCAAGATGTGAAGGCCAAGCAGTCCAATGCTCAGGAAACCGACTACGCATATGAAGTGCAGAACGACAAGGAATGGATTTATTAAATTAAGATTGCCGAAATTCCTTTCCACCCATATGAAAAGCACCCAGGATATGACTGCGGCGCATGCTGTGAAATTTGAAATCAGGATGAAAAAGAGCTGTGCTTCATCCATGTTAATCAGTCTCTTTGTAAGTCTCAGCGGTTCATCCGTACCCACCAGGTAAATTGAACTGCCCAAAAGATAAAGCTGAGCCCCGATACAACCGCCAAGCAGAAGAAGCGCATGAGAGTGATAATCAAAAATGTTCAGCTTTAAAAATGAGGACGGGCCCGTCAGCAGTGCGGCAATCTGAAGTACGGATGTGGCGATTATCAGGAAGAGTCCCGGATATTCCATTATCTGCGGCTTTTCGGACAAGATAAAAAGCAGATGCCTCATTCCGTCACGCCAAGTCTTCAGGTGCGGCGGGCGTGAACGCAAGTCCCTCCTCAATCCTGATTTTATTTCCTCGATTCGGGATTTATTCTTTAAGGCCTTGATCAGCAGCTCGCTGGCAAATTCCATTCCGTTTGCCCTGATATTCCATTTTTCAAAAGAGGATTTCCTGACGCAGCGGAACCCGGAATTACAGTCGGACAGTTTTCCCCCGAAGAGAATATTGATCAAAAAGGTTAAAACCGGAGTACCCAGAAAACGATGAAGAAAAGGCATCGCTCCTTTTTCAACAGTCCCGTTCAGTCTTGAGGCTATAGTCATGTCGTCATCACTTTTTACAGCGACATCATATAGTTTCAGGGTGTCTTCGAGACGATAACTCCCGTCGGCATCTGCAAAAATGACATATTTTCCCTTTGCCGCTAAAAAGCCCCCTTTTATTGCTGCGCCATAACCCTTTTCAGACACGGAAACTATGACCGCCCCCAGCGCCCGCGCGATTTCCACAGACCTATCGGAACTGCCGTTGTCGGCGACAATTACCTCGTATTCAAAAGAAGCTTTGCAGAGGGAATCTTTCAATGCGTTTATGCATTGACCTACAGTTTCCTCTTCATTAAGACATGGGAAAACAAAACTGAAATCCATATTCCACCTTATTTACGGGGACCTTCTTTTTCACCCTCACCGGAAGGGGGATTATTGTACATCTGCGACAGCAGTATTCCCAATGAAATCCATATCCATCGTTTGCTTAAAATGTCGTCCCACAGCGACACTATGAATATGGATGCGACATAAAACAGAATGATTCTCTTTTCAAAGGAGAATCTGCTGTTAGTCGAACTCGGGGCTTTAAACCAGAACAAGTACATGGAAAGCATTGCAGGAACACCAAAAAGGGCGCCAATGTTCAAATATTCATTGTGCGCATCCATATATCTGGAAAATATCCCGGACAAATTCTCCTGTCTGTACTGCTGAAGTACAGACATTATCAAATCATGGTCCGCAAGCAGGGGATAATTCTCCACGATGCCGCTCATCCCGGTTCCCAGAAAAAACGAATGAACACTTGAAAATATGATTTTAAAGTAAATTGTCTGGTGGATCATGTACATGCCGCAGGTTTTTACATTTATGAAGGGAAAAGTCCGGTCCAGGGGAAAGACCGGATACAGGACAGTGGCATAGAATATGATCGCACTCATGATCAAAGAGGAAAATATTAAAAACCTGCATATGAATGATTTATTAATCGCCGGGTAAAAACTTGCAGCAGCAGCGATAATTGACATGCTTATGAGCATGTGCTTGCTCACTGTCATGCAGAGGGGTATGCATAAGACAAAAATCAATCCTGAAAACATGATTAGCCTTTTAGGATTCATATTGCTGATGAACTCCTTGCCGCCCAGCAAAAGACAAAGTATTGGCAGCGAATAAAAAGATCCTGTCAGATTGGGATGATTGAAGGTGAAAAAATATCTCTTAGATATGAAATCAAGGGGGGTGTCCTCGTAAACCTTATAGATATCCCCGACTCCGGTATAAAACTGATAGGCTTCATAACCCAGCATGCATATTAGAACGGACAACCCGTAATACAGGAGAATTTTGGAGGGTATTCTTGTTGCCGAGAAAAATAAAAATATGAATACCACGTAGCCGAACACCAGCAGTTCATAAATATCCCTCAGGTTTTGCAGGTTAATCAGAGTGCTTAGTGAAGCCATTGAAAGGAAAATGAAAAGATAATATGACCTCATTTCGGGTATGGAATAAAAAACTTCCTTCCACTTGGCAAATGCAAATACAAACATGATTGCGACACAATCATGAAGATATAAATGGCCGCCAATTCCGATGTTGAAAGGCAAAAGGATAAGGTATGTCAAACAAAGCAATACGGGAACATCCTTGGAATTATTCTTTAGGGACATTCCCGTTTCTCTGGAAAACATGGATATAGTCAATTTAAATTCTTTCATGAAGAAAATATCTTGTTTATAAGAACAGAAGTTCCGGTGCTGAAATTCAATTTCATCCGGTTCCATGTTTTCAGCCTCACTATCTCCTTAAAAATCTTGGACGGCCTCATATAAAAGCGCCTATATGCGTTTTTCTGGAATTCCAGAAGTTCATCCTGGGTTACCGAGGGAAGCCTGTGAACCGGCTTTGTATGGATGCCGTAATGGGCGTAATTCTCATCAATTATAAGCCCCTGCGCCTTCAACTGTTCATATACCACGCTTTTCGGGAAAGGTTTAAGGACATGGAATTTCGCAATATCGGGATCCAGTTTTATTGCGAAATCAATGGTGTCATTCATAGTATTTTTATCCTCGCCTGGAAGGCCAAGCAGGAAAAAGCCCCAAGTTTCAAGCTTCATTTCCCTTGCCAGCTTGAAAGCGTTTTCAATCTGTTCAAGTTTTATGCCTTTCTGTATCATGTCGAGAATATTCTGATTCCCCGATTCGACCCCTATTGCAACACTGTATGTCCCGAAATCCTTCAGCGCCTTTAAAATGTCGCGATTAATAAAATCCGCACGGATTCCGTTTGGAAATGAAAAAAGCGCCTTGATGTTCCTTTTGATAATGCCGTCCCTGAACGCAAACACCCTGTTGCGGTTCGTTATGAAATTATCGTCCCATATGTGTATTTCCCTTACTCCGTAGTCTTTTATGAGGGACTCTATTTCATCAAGGATGTTTTCCGCACTTCTGCATCTGAACCTTTTGCCATGAAGAAACTTCGCCGTGCAGAAAGTGCAGTTTCCGGGACATCCCCTGCTTGTGATAATCGGACATGCCGGATATCTGAGCGCGTCCGGATATGTATATTTTTGGTTTTTAAAAAGATGCCTCGCGGGAAACGGGATGGCATCCAGATCCTGGATGGGTTCCCTGACCTCATTCCGTATTATCTCTTTCCCTTTTTTATATGCCAACCCTTTGATATTTGAAAAATCGCTTTTATTCTGAATGGCATTCAAAAGTTCGATTACTGTTTTCTCCCCCTCTCCGACAACAACAAAATCAATAAAATTACTTTCCGCGCACTCCACGGGCATCAGGGTTGCATGCATCCCCCCGATAACGGTATATGCCGAAGAATTCTTCTTAACAGTTTCCGCTATTTTCAAAGCACTGTAGAAAACCGGTGTCGTAGCGGTAATACCGACCATGTCGGGCTTTCCGGATTCAATAATCCTACCCAGTTCCTCATTACTGAGCACCTCTGCATCAATATCAACAATCCTGACAACATGCTTTTCCGCCTCAAGCACGGCCGCTATATAGGCCAGTCCGAGATGCGGATGATCGGGAGGGGTAAGCTTGCCGTATACTTCCCCGTGTGATGGATTGATTAAGAATATTTCCATAATTCAACTTTAGGCTGTTTTTGCATGTCCATAATGTCCGAACCCTTAAATCGCAATATCATTCAAAATCCGGCATATCGGGACGGCCTTTATTTTTTCATTCATGTCAAAACATGCGTCTCCGGCATGTATCACATATAATTGTTTAAGATTCAAATCATTAATTGCATTCTTCATCGAAGGCGTAACAGATGGAGAACTGGTTCTTTTTATTTCAAACCCGATACGCGTAGCACCTCTGACTATCAGCAGATCAAGTTCAAGTCCGGCGTGTGTCGCCCAAAAATAACATTCTTCATTTTCAACACCTAGCTTTCTGATGATCTCTCCGATTACAAAACCTTCCCAGCTTGCGCCACATTTGGGATGCCCTTCAAGATCATCAAGCGTCCTCACCCCGAGGAAATTATGCGTAATTCCAGAATCAATGATAAATGTTTTGACGGCCTTGACCTGCCTTTTAGATATGTTTTCATGCCAAGGTTTCAGTATCCGCACCATGAAGCAGTCTGCAAGCTTATCGAGATATCCGCGTACGGTTGTATCAGCAACTCCGAACGAACGCCCAAACTCGGAAGAGTTCCAAATCTGCCCGTGATAATGCGCGAGCATTGACCAGAATCTAAACATTGTCTCTGAAGATACTGAGATTCCCAGGCCCGGCAAATCCCTTTCAAGAAAAGCTCTTATGAAATTCCTGCGCCATAAAAAACTTCTTGCATCAGTCGAGGCTGTAAAAGATTTCGGAAATCCACCCCTGAGCCAAAGTAAATTTGCGTTTTCAATGCCTGAATCCTGAACTGAAATCCCATATAATTCATAAAAACATATTCTGCCAGCCAGAGTTTCTGAACCCTGCCTTAAGAGATGAGGTGACGCACTGCCAAGAACAACAAATTTAGTCTGTGAATCCCCTCTGTCAGCGAGAACACGCAGTGTAGCGAATATTTCAGGTTTTCTCTGGATTTCATCAAGGACAACAAGCCCCTTAAGTGGTTTGAGCACAAGCATCGGATCATTTAATCTTGACAGGTCTTCTGAATCCTCAAGATCAAAAAATGTTACATTTTCTCCATTATTCTTAAAAATATTGGCAATCTGCCTGGCAATCGTAGTTTTGCCAACCTGTCTTGCGCCAAGTATTCCTACAACTGGATAATCTCCAATATGTTCTATAATATTATTTAAGTCAGCTTTCCTGT
>JBAYFV010000069.1:0-12835 GCA_041666985.1 Victivallales bacterium | reverse complement strand
TTTCAAGCACATGACAGGCAAGTTCGCCTGAAGCCCTGTGAGCCCTCCCCGATTTCACGGCTGCCGCAATGTCGGCCGCACCGATTATACGGCTGGGCTTCGCATATTTGTGAGTGAGAACAGATTCCATCCAGTCTTCAGATCCAGGCCTGAATATTTTCACGGGGCCGCCGAACGTGTTCGGATCCGGAACCGCCAGGCTTCCTTCGGTACCGTATATTTCAATCGGACTGTGATTGTGCCTGCAACATTCCCAGCTCATGACGACAGTGATCATTGCGCCATTATGAAATTCAAGTGTTCCCGAACAGTGCGTGGGGACATCCACCCTGATCTTTTTCCCGAAATGTTCTTTGCAGGTCGCGATTCTGAAAGGGAAAGAGGTCTGTGTGCACGCTGAGACTGTTTTCACCGGACCAAGAAGATGCACGAGCGCTGTCATGTAATACGGGCCGAGATCGAACATCGGGCCGGCGCCCGTCTGAAAAAAGAAAAACGGGTTCGGATGCCCCACCGGTCCGGTCCCCATCATAAAAGCAGTACCTGCAACAGGCCTGCCGATCCATCCGTCGTCAATGATCTTCCTGCATGTCTGGAGTCCTGCACCAAGGAATGTGTCGGGGGCGCAACCGACCCTGAGCTTTTTCTTTTGGGCAAGCTCTATAATTTTCTTGCCGTCTGCAAGAGAGATTGCGAGTGGTTTTTCGCAATACACATGCTTGCCGGCATTGAGGGCCCTGAGATTGATCTCGGCATGGGCCGCAGGAATCGTGAGATTCACCACCAGTTCGATTTCCGGACTCTTGAGGAGTTCATCAACCGTCATGGCCCTGACCTTGAATTCCGCAGCTTTAGCCTCGGCTGCGGCCATGTTGATGTCCGCGCAGGCCATGATTTCAATGTCATTGAAACTCGAGCCGTTGCCCAGATAGGCGCCGCTGATACTTCCGCAGCCTATTATTCCGATTTTCATTTTATTTGCAGCCATGGTCATTTGTTGCCTTCTGCAAGTTTGTTTGAGACAAGATACCTGTAGCTGTCCTCGACGGCCTGGAACATGTCGGTGTCGCATCTGTCAAGCTCGACTATGAGCCAGCGCAGCACCTTCGGATCCGCGGCGGCAATGACTTTCGGGAAATCCATCTTCCCCTTGCCCACGGCAAGCATAGCGGAATCTTTCTGAAGGGAACCGTCCTTGATGTGGAGGAGCGGGGCTCTTTTCTTGAATTTGGCAACCTGTTCGGCAGGATCGTTTGCACCGAAGTTCGCGGCCCAGTATGTATCAATTTCAAACAGCACTCCCGGACAGAGCGGGGCGAAATGATCATAGGCAAGCTTGCCCTCGACCATGCAGAATTCCCAGTGGTGGTTGTGCATGAAAAGGTTCAGTTTGGCTTTCTTGAGCCTGTCAACCATGCCGTTCACAAGTTCCGCAGTCTTTTTGATGGCGTCAAGATCTTTGAATTGATCCGGCCCGAACCCGGTGGAAACCAGGTCTATTCCAAGAATCTTCGCCGTGTCCTCAACCTCCTGGAGATTGTCCGGCTTCGCCCACGGTCCGTGGCTCGAGGAAATAACCATGCCCAGATCTTCGACCGCTTTCCTGAATTCCGCAGGCTTGTAATTGTAGAATCCCGCAGGTTCAACACCTTTGTAGCCGATTTGGGCGACACGCTTGAGAACTCCCGCAAAATCCTTCTGGGCCTCGTCACGCAACGAATACAGCTGAACTGAAACTGGTTTCATCCCGTCCTCCATGTTATAACATAATTGACACATTATATCCTGTTTTTAAAAATACCCGGCATAACCAGACATGACAATTGATATAAAGTATGATATATTGATGAAAGATATGAAAATTTTTCCCCCAAAAGGTGAAAAACATGTTGGAATTAGTGAATGTCAGTTATTACAAGGCGCCCAACAGGGTGAAGATCAATCCGCACGTCATCCGGAAGGGTTTTGAATACATTGAAATCCTGACAGGCGGAAAACTTCTTTTTGAGCTCGACGGCAAAGAACAGGTTTTCGAATACGGCACAATGTTCTGGCATATTCCCGGGGATCACACCATCCATGAATACCTGCCGGATTTCCCGTACGAGTGCCTCTGTCTCAGATTTAAAAGGCCGGAGAGGAAATCCGGCAGGTGTTTTCCACGGGTGGCGGTATGGGAGGACAGGGAGGAGTCTTTAAGTTTTTCAGACAAGGTCATAAAAGCTTTCCTCGACGACAGTTTTGACCGGAAGCTGATCGCAGAGTATGTCTTCTCCAAGGTCGCCTGGGAGGCGGCATCGTTCCTGAAACGCAAACCGTCCCCCGACATTCCCTTATCGCTTGCAAGACTGCTTGCTTTCATCGAAAACAATTATCACGGGGATCTGGCAATCGGGGATCTTGCAAATGCGTCCGGAGTCAGCATTCCGCATCTCCACTCCCTTTCAAGTAAATTCCTGAAGACAAGCCCTCATGTCATCCTGCTCAACAAGCGGCTTCAGGAAGCGAGGAGGCTTCTCGCCACAACAGGCAACGAGGTGAAGACAATCGGTTCCGACTGCGGGTTCATGAATGTCGAAACTTTCTGCCGGGCCTTCAGGAGGAAATATCAGACTTCGCCGGGAGAATTCAGAAAATCAAACTCCCCGAAACATATACTGAAGGACGTTTGAGTCATCAACAGTTTTTTCTGGCAAGCGCCATCAGTGCAAGTTTCGCACACACTTCCACAAAGGAGTAGCCCGCCGTCTTTGCGGCTTTCGGAAAAAGGCTGCTTTCAGTGAAGCCCGGAAGGTTGTTTGCCTCAAGGACATAAATGGAGTAATCGTCATCGCTGATTATCATGTCAACCCTGATGAGGTCGCGGCCGCCGAGCGCCTTGAAAAACCTCAGGGCGATTTCCTGAGCCTTCGCCTGAACTTCGGGAGGAAGGGACTCGGGCGGACATAAATAACGGGTCTCGCCCTGCTGATGCGTGTATTTGGCGTCGAAATCGTAGGTTTTTCCGGGATATCTTATTTCAACAAGGGGAAGAACCTGTTCGCCCAATATTCCGACAGTCACTTCCGTTCCCTTGATGAATTGTTCAACGAGGACTGTCTCCCCGCTGTGTTTGAAAGCTGTGTCAACGGCATTGTCCCATTCCTTTTCCTCAAAGACGATTGTTATTCCGACAGTGGAGCCTTCGGTGGGCGGTTTCACGACCACGGGCAGTCTCAGATTTGCCGGAAAGGCCTTATCGTTTTTTGTAAGGATTGCGAAATTCGCAGTTGGAATGGATTCATCAATCATGAGGTTCTTGCTCAGGATCTTGTCAATGGCGATTCCGCACGCACTGCTGTCGCAACCGACATAAGAGACGCCTGCGTCTTCAAGAGCCTTCTGGATTTCGCCGTTTTCACCGAATCCGCCGTGAAGAACGGGAAATACGATGTCGGCCTTCTTCATCTCAGGAGTCACTTCAGGTTTCCTTATGTCTATCTCGTTGACATTGTAACCGGCGTCGCGCAGCGCACGGGCGACAAAACCCGCCGATATGAGGGATATTTCCCGTTCGCTGCTTGTGCCGCCCTTCAGCAGGGCGATTTTTGGAGATTTAGGAGTTGACATGACGGTTTTTGCACTTTCCGGATTTGCGAAACGCAGTTCAGGTGCAAGGAGTATCCCTGTCGAACCGAAAACCGAGTTTCTTGTTTTAACCATGAGATCAATAAAATCTTTTTCAGAGGCATTCCCCTTGTTTATGAGGAAGTTGGCATGCCTGTCGCTTACGACGGCATCACCGCAGGATAATTCTTTCCCCCCTGAAATGTCAATAAGCCTGCCGGCCGAGAGATCGGAAACCGGATTGCGGAAAACACATCCCGCGCTTCTTCCGGAGGGATATGAGTCGCGGCGCCACTGGAATTCGCTTTTAATCTTCTCCCTTTCGGAAGCAGATTGAACTTTTTCCAATCTGCATATCACAGCAAGAATTACGACATCTTCGGGGATTGATGTTTTACGGTACCCCCACTTTATTTCACGGCCCGGGGCCTTCCAGTGATTGCCGTTGGAATCAAGGCCGCAGACTTCTTCAACAATCATGCCTATTGAAACACCGCGGGCTCCGGCGTTCATCCTCACCGAACCGCCTACCGCTCCGGGTATCCCCGCAAGGGGAGAGGCTCCGCCCAGACCGGCTTCAGCACAGGTGTTCACAAGATTGTAAAGTGAAACACCGGCACCGACTGTCACATGCACATGGCTGATTTTTATTCTTTTGAAATCATTCTTGCCGAGCTTTATGACAATTCCGGGCAACGGCTTGTCTGAACCTATGATATTGCTCCCTTCGCCGATGACAAAAACAGGGATTGACTCACGGCTGCAGTATTGCAGAAGTGCGGAGAGCTGGATATCGTCGTCAGGTTCGGCGAGAACCGGAATTTTTCCGCCAACTCCGGCTGTCGTCACATTTTTCCACTGCACATTGAATTTCAGGTCAAGTCCCGGAAAAAGGGATTGCAGTTCGCATATTTTTTCTTTGCTTAAACGAGCCATTTTTGAATTACGAATTACGAATTAGAAATTACGAATGTAGAACTTTTGACATCTGAACGAATTCAACAGGTAATTAATTCAAATGGGAAATTATTTCTTGTATTTCTCCTCGGGATTGAAAACCTTTTCACCGACAGTCTTCAGTTCCCCCTTGTCTATTTTCCTGTAAAAACAGGTTCTGTAACCCGTGTGACAGGCTGCACCGCCTACCTGGTCAACCTTGAAAATCACGGTGTCATCATCGCAGTCAACAAGGATTTCCTTTATTTTCTGGACATTGCCGGACTCCTCGCCCTTTTTCCAGAGTTTATTCCTGGAACGAGACCAGTAAGTGGCATTGCCGGACTTGAGGGTTTCCTCCCATGAAAGCCTGTTTATGTAGGCAAGCATCAGCACTTCGCCTGTTTTCCAGTCCTGGGCGATTGCGGGTATAAGCCCATCACTTTTTCCAAAATCCAATTCAATCATTTTAGTTATTCCCTGTGTTGTTTTTCCCTGCAGCATTAAAATTTTTCCCAGGCGATCCATGAGAAAAACTTATCCTACCGGCGTCTCTTCCTTGGTGCCTGCCCCTGCTCATTCTCTTTGACGGGGAATTTGCATTTAGCCTCAAGCGAAGACATGAATGCACGTACCGCCATTTTTGCTTTCATTGACGAATATATTTCAGTGAAGAATTTTTCCTTCTCTTTGAATTCCTGTTCGGAAGGCACTGTCTTTTTTTCCACAAAAACTAAAATCGCGCCATACGCGGTTTCTTTCGCTTCCGAAACCTTTCCCGGCTTTGTGTTCGCGGCCAGCTCGACAATAAGGGCTCCGTCCGCTTCCTTGGGGGGGGCGATCATATCGAACTCAGGCACGTCTTCGAATTTGAACTCGGCCAGAAGCGCGTCGGTATTTTTGCCGGCATCAAGAGACTCGGATATTTTCAAGGCCGTATTCCTGGCATCCTCCCTTGCGAGGAGCAATGATTTTTCAGATATGCAGTCTTTTTTCACCTTATCATTCACTTCTTCGAATTTCGCGCTTCTCGACTCCTCCTTGCCGGTCATGCAGGCTACGAAACAGGCGCTGTTTCCCTGGATCGCATCGGATACGGGCTGATCGGCAAACAGCTGGGATACCGCCATTGCAAACTCAGGTTCCCTGCCCACGTTATTCAGGACAGCGTCTTCCGAACTGAAAAAGCCGGTTTCATAAACCTTGAAGTTTTTCTTTTCAGAAAGGGCTGAAAACCCGGCTATGACAGCTTCTTTGGTTTTCAGGTCTGCAGTGGCCTGGTAGGCCTCAACGGCAAAAGCCTGGGCATCCTTGATGGAGAGGATTTTAGCTTCATCGGCGGAAAGCGTCTTTCTTATCTTGTCGGCCACTTTTTCGAGGGGGGGGATCTCATCCTTCTCCTTGAACTTGTCCTTGTTGGCCTCATAATATTGTTTTATTTTCTCTTCGTCAACCGAGACGGCCTTCTCGTATCCCGCATAATTGAACCGCACGAACTTCGCCTTGAATTTCGGAGGGATCCTGTATTTTTCAACATTTCCGTTGAAGAAGGTTTCAACTGTTTTTTCATCGGCGGCGACCTTGCCGGAATAGGTTTCGGCCTTGAATTTCAGGTCTTTCACCTTGAATTTCTCAAACCTCGTATTGAAAGCCTGTCTGACTTCTTCCGGTGTTGTTATGATGCCTGCGCCTATTTCATTGTAAAGCCTTTCGATGGCGAGCTGCTCCCTTACGGCCCTGTCGAGATCCTGTTTCGAGTATCTGAAGGCGGAGAGGGACTGTTTTACAAACTGCTCGAATGCAACCGTGTCAAACTTCCCGTTTTTCTGGAAAACCGGAACCGCGCGAAGGTAGTCGGCGACCTCGGAGTCGCCAATCAATATGTTTCTTTCTTTTGCGGCCCGGAGCATCATGATTCTTTCAAGAGCTATCGCCTCCGCGTTGTCGCGCATGTAGGAGTTGTTGATATTGAATCCGGGGCTGGAAAGCGACATGATGATTGAGAATGAATCCACATTTGACGCGATTTCCTGTTCGCCGACTTCCTTGCCCAGGATGACCGGTGTCCCCGACTCCGAAGAACCCACCCCCCTGATCATGTCCAGAAAATTGAATCCGGGCGAGAAATACAAGACAAATGAAACGATTATCGCGCCGGTGAAAACTGCAAAAGTCTTTCTCCCATGCCTGGCGAAAAAACTGTTTAAACTGGTTATGAACATTTTAAGCGTGACCTTTCAAAATTTAATGTACCCATAAAAACGAAATGCCGTCTAATATATTTTTATTCTGTAATCTTTAAAGGCGTGAACGGTAAAATCTTTAAGAATTAATCTCTTGATTAATCCGTATTCCACATCATGTTATGGGTTCTATTATTTTTCAGAAAACGTCGTATTGGAGAAAATTATCATGAATGTATCTGAAATTGTCGGCAAACATGGGAACAGCAGGGAGAACCTGCTCCAGGTCCTGCACGACCTGCAGGATTCGTCCGGGGACAATTCCCTTCACAGGGACGCGCTGGAGGAACTCGCGAAAATCATGGACATCCCCGTGTCCGACATTGTAGGCACGCTTTCGTTCTACACAATGTTCAGCACAAAACCGCGCGGCCGTCATATCATCCGCCTCTGCGACAGTCCCCCGTGCTACATAATGGGCCCTGAAAATATTCTCGACGCTCTCCAGAAAAAACTTGGAGTGAAACTCGGGGAAACAACTCCGGACAGGAATTTCACCCTGGAAACATCGAGCTGCCTCGGAACCTGCGGGGTCGCACCCGCAATGATGGTTGACGATATTGTGTACGGCAACCTGACAAAGGAAAAAGTTTCACAGATAATCGACAGCATCGCATCCGCAGGCGTTCAAATTCCGGAGGGCAGATAACATGTCAAAACCAAGAATTTCTGTAATGGTGCCGATCGACACCAACACCGTCGCCGCCGGCGCCAGAGAAGTCAAGAATGCGTTGTCCGCCGAAATCGGAAAGCGCGGACTCGGCGATGAAGTGTCAGTGGTTGAAACCGCCGCATTCGGCCCCACCAATGCAGGTGTCATCGTTGCCGTTCAACCGGACGGGATTGTCTACTCAAACGTGGCAATTGCGAATGTCGCGGAAATTGTCGAAGAACATCTGGTCAAGGGCCGTCCATGCAAAAAGCTCCTGCTCGCCGGAGGGGAGTCAGTGATTCCTTCCGCCGGCCCGGCAGGTGAAACCGATGCCAGGAACCTGCAGTCGCTCGGAAGAATCGTCCTCGACAACTGCGGCGTGATTGATCCTGAAAACATCGGCGAGTACATAGCCAGGGACGGTTATTTCGCCCTCGGCAAAGCCGTTACTGAAATGAAACCGCAAGATGTCCTTGAAACGGTAAAGGACTCCGGGCTGCGTGGCCGCGGAGGCGCCGGATTCCCGACAGGGCTCAAATGGAGTTTCTGCGCTCCCGAGAAGTCCAGGGAAAAATATGTCATCTGCAATGCAGACGAGGGCGAACCCGGCACTTTCAAGGACCGGTTGATCATGGAAGGCGACCCACATAAGGTCATAGAGGGGATGGCGATCTGCGGTTACGCAATCGGCGGGACCCGGGGGTTCATTTACATCAGGGGGGAATACAAGCTCTCCATAGCGCGCCTCCGGAAGGCGATAACCGATGCGAGGAAATACGGTTTCCTCGGAAAGAAAATCTTCGGGAGCGGCTTCTCTTTCGACATAGAAATAAAAATCGGAGCGGGCGCATATGTCTGCGGCGAGGAAACCGCACTCATTGAATCAATGGAAGGGAAACGCGGCCTTCCGCGACTCAAACCTCCCTTCCCCGCCCAGTGCGGATTCCGCGGAAAACCCACAAATGTCAACAATGTTGAAACGCTCGCCAATGTTCCGCCAATAATCAGGAACGGAGCCGAATGGTTCAAGAGATTCGGAACGGCCGGAACTCCCGGAACAAAAGTCTATACGATACTCGGACACATCAACCGCCCCGGACTGATTGAAGTCCCCGCCGGAGTGACGCTCCGGGAAATAATTTACGGCTATGGCGGCGGGATGAAGAGCGGAAAATTCCATTTCGCCCAGATGGGCGGAACCGCCGGTGACATCATCGGCGAAGAAATGCTGGATGTCCCGCTTGATTATGATTCAATGCTGAAGGTGGGACACGTCCTCGGTTCCGGCGCGATATTAATCGTAAATGACTCCGTTGACATAAAAGACTTCCTCCATTCATGCATGAAATTCTTTGTCCATGAATCCTGCGGCAACTGCAATCCATGCAGAAACGGGCTTAATATCCTGAAGGATATCACGGCAAGGCTCAAGGAAAAGAAGGCCTGCGGGGAGGATATTGACGGTCTTGAGGAAATTTCAATGATTCTCAGGTCTGCGGCATTCTGTCCGCTCGGGCAGTCAATCGCCGGGCCGATCATGTCAGCCATGCGCTATTTCAAGGACGAGATCAGCGCGGGGATCGACGTAAATGCAATAAAGCCGGAGATAAGGCACACCCAGCGCGACCTCATCGAGCTGAAACCGGTGTGAAGATGATTGGATGCCAAGAAGATTGGATGGTTGGGTAAATAATTATGGAGAAAATTATGACAAGCACTGAACAGAACAGGTAATTCAACAGGCGGAAAAGATTATTGCTGAAATTGATAGAATCGCTGGAAAAGAAAAATTATGAAGGAGATTGGAATGACAAGTTAATGATAAGGGAAAGTAATTCATCCTATTCAGCATAGGCTTTTACCCATTCATCCTTTGCCATCCAAGCATCCATTCATCAAATAAAAATAACAAGGAGATATGGAAATGATAAATCTGACAGTCAACAACGTTCCCGTGTCGGTCGAGAAAGACACCACTGTTCTCGATGCGGCATCAAAGGCTGGAATAAAAATCCCAACCTTGTGCCATCTTGACGGAGTTTCAAGCCCCGGCTCTTGCCGCGTATGCCTTGTGGAAATCAAGGGTGCGAGAACACTTCAGCCGTCATGCGTAACAAAAGTATCCGAAGGAATGGAGGTAAGCACAAACACAAAACTTGCCCGCGATGCAAGAAAGCTCTCCGTTGAACTTATGCTGGCAAACCATCCATGGGACTGCAACGCATGTGTCAGGAACAACGACTGCGAACTCCAGTCCCTCGCCAAAAGCATGGGCATTACGGAAGTCCGCTTCCCGTATGAGAAAGAACAGATTCCACTTGACAAGTCAACCCCGGCCCTCGTCCGCGACATGAACAAATGCGTTCTCTGCCGCCGCTGTATCGCCGTCTGCCAGGATGTTCAGGGTGTCGGCTCGCTGTCACCCAGGCTCCGCGGTTTCGACACCGTCATCGGTGCAGGTTCGGGCGACAACCTCTGCGAGGCTGTCTGCGTACAGTGCGGACAGTGTTCTGCCGTCTGCCCGGTCGGTGCGATTTATGAGAACGATTCAATTGAAGATGTATGGAAGGCTCTCGACAATCCCGACAAATATGTGGTCGTGCAGACTGCTCCCGCAATCCGCGCAGCGCTCGGCGAATGTTTCGGACTGAAACCTGGAACTCTTGTGACAGGTAAAATGGTTACAGCCCTCAGACGTCTTGGCTTCAAGAAAGTCTTCGACACGAACTTCACCGCCGACCTGACGATCATCGAGGAAGGCACTGAACTTCTTATGCGCCTCAAGACCGCGCTTGTCGAGAAGGGGGATGTCTCGCTTCCCATGTTCACAAGCTGTTCCCCGGGATGGATAAACTACATGGAATACTTCTATCCGGACCTCCTGCCTAATCTTTCAAGCTGCAAATCACCCCAGCAGATGTTCGGCGCGCTTGCAAAGACATATTTCGCGCAGAAGGAGGGAATCGATCCGTCCAAGATTGTGGTTGTTTCAATAATGCCGTGCACAGCGAAGAAATTCGAGTGCGACCGCGAAGAGATGAATTCCTCCGGATTCAAGGATGTAGACTATGTCCTCACAACCCGCGAACTCGGACGCATGATTGGCGAAGCCGGAATAGATTTTGTGAACCTCGGGGACGGCGAACAGGATGCGCCCATGGGAATGTCAACAGGCGCCGCCGACATCTTCGCAAACACCGGCGGTGTCATGGAAGCCGCACTCAGGACTGTCTATGAAATCGTGACCGGAAAACAGCTGCCCACGGAAAAACTGCATATCAAGCCGGTGCAGGGTCTCAAAGGACTCAAGGAGACTTCTGTCACGCTTGCCGGATGCAAGCCAGAATGGAGCTTCCTCGAGGGTGTCACTGCGAAAGTCGCAGTCGCACACGGTCTCTCGAATGCGAAACAGGCGTGTGAACTCGTAGCCGCAGGCAACAAGCATGGATGGCATTTCATCGAAGTCATGTGCTGTCCCGGCGGCTGTATCGGCGGCGGCGGACAGCCCAGGCTCACAACCGATGCGATCCGGAAAGCCAGGATGAAGGCGATCTACAAGGAGGACGAAGGACGCCCCATGCGCAAATCTCACGACAATCCGGCGGTAACACAGATCTACAGGGAATTCCTGCATGAGCCGCTCGGACACAAGTCGCATGAGCTCCTGCATACGCATTATCATTCGAAAGCAAAATAAATTTTCCCATGGGAAAAAAATTATCAAAACACGGTGTTGATTTCATAGATGACGCAAAACTCTGCAGTCTTGTCGAAGACATGAGGGAAGACAAGGTGAGAGTCCGCGAAATCATCGCCAAAAGCATGGAGAAGAAACCTCTTGCCGTTGAAGAGACTGCGGTTCTTCTTTCTGCGGAGTCGCCCGATCTTGTCGAGGAGATCTTCAATGCCGCGCGCCAGCTGAAAAAAGATGTCTACGGCAACCGCATCGTCATTTTCGCCCCGCTTTACATCGGCAACTACTGCATAAACGACTGCGTATATTGCGCATTCCGGAGGAGCCTGAGGACTACGGTGAGGAAAACCCTCAACCATGATGAACTCATCGCCCAGATAGAGGCGCTGGAGGACATAGGGCACAAGCGGCTGATCCTTGTTTTCGGAGAACATCCCGATTACACTGCGGACTTCATGGCTGACACCGTCCGGACTGTCTATTCGATAAGGAAAGGCCATGGTGAAATACGCAGGGTCAACATCAATGCCGCACCGATGGATCATGAGGGATACAGGAAGGTGAAGGATGCCGGAATCGGCACATACCAGATATTCCAGGAGACATATCACCACGGAACTTACGCGAAGGTTCATCCGGCACAGACACACAAGGGCGATTACCTCTGGCGCCTCGACGGGCTCAGCCGCGCTTTTGAATCAGGATGCGACGACATGGGCATCGGCGCACTTTTCGGACTTTATGACTGGAAGTTCGAAGTCCTGGGACTTGTAACCCATTCGCATCATCTGCAAAAGACATATGGAGTAGGCCCTCACACGATAAGCTTTCCGCGAATCCGGCCGGCGCACGGAGTTGATCTTGACAGGAAATATTTTGTCAGCGATCACGATTTCAAGAGGCTTGTCGCCATCCTCCGTCTTTCCGTGCCATACACGGGAATGATTCTTACGGCACGCGAAACGGCGGAAGTCAGGAGCGAGGTCATGGCATTCGGCGTCTCGCAGATAGATGCCGGTACCCGGATTGAACTTGCCGGATATACAAAGAAGGGTGACCAGGAACTCAACAAGGAGCAGTTCCAGATTGGCGACGTAAGGCCTATGGAGGAGATCCTCCGAGATCTTATGGCCAACGGATATGTGCCCAGCTTCTGCACGTCATGCTACCGTTCAGGCAGGACCGGACAGATCTTCATGGAATACGCGATTCCGGGATTCATAGAGAAATTCTGCACGCCTAACGCACTGCTCACGCTAGAAGAATACCTCTTGGACTACGCCTGTCCCGAAACCAGGAAGACCGGAGAGAAGCTGATCGCCGCTGAACTGAGCAAAATCAGCGAAGGCTCCCAGAAGAAGAAACTCGTCGAACGCCTGAACAACATCAAGAACGCAGGCGAACGTGATTTGTATTTTTAGCAACTCTCGTTTTTACAGTCTGGGGGAGAATCAAAATCGCCGGAGGGTGTGGTGTTATTATTCCTCCAGGAGAAAATCAGTCATATTCAATCTTCTTATGCCTTCATAATCCCTGCCGAAGGCAGTGTCCATGCTGATGACATAATTAGGATGAGGTAATCCTGAGCCGATTCAAAACTAACGGAGGGCGGACTTTCCAGTCCGCCGCTTGAGTTAGATTTCCGCGGGTAAGAAAACCCGCGCTCGTGCGCCTGTGGGCGCACATCACGGGGAGGTGAAAGTC
>JBAYFV010000068.1:0-12856 GCA_041666985.1 Victivallales bacterium | reverse complement strand
GTGAACAGGTTTGGAAATCTCAGCAGGGAAAGCCACGCCTTGAGTCTCAACGGTTGACTTAAAGTATTGTCATTCATTTATGTTCACGCTAATATCCGACTTTCCTTGTTAATTTTTCCGGGATGGAAAAATTTTCTTCACTGGATATTCAGAGTTGCGCCCCCCTGTTGATTTTAAAAAGACGGAAAGCGTTGGCTGTTGTCATTTCAGCGATTTTTTCGACGGACATTCCTTTCAGCCTGGCAACATGCTCGGCCACCACGGCAAGATACTCCGGATGATTTCTCTTGCCGCGGTGCGGAACCGGGGCAAGATAGGGAGAATCGGTTTCAAGTAGCAGACGCTGTTCCGGAATCACTTCCAGAAGCTCCCTGACATTGGCGGCCTTCGGAAATGTTATTATGCCTCCCACGCTGATATAAGCCCCAAGCTCCAGGAATCTGCCGCACCACTCACGTGTTCCCGTAAAACAGTGCAGGACAAACCGCCCCCCCCTTTTCGAAAATCCCGGAAGTATCTGATATGCATCATCGTAGGCGGCCTCGCCATCCTGTTTGTCACGGCAGTGAACAATGAGGGGAAGATTATGCTTCAAGGCGAGTTCGCAGAATGCCGAGAACACTTTGCCCTGAACAACACGCCCGGAACTTTCATAGAAATAATCCAGCCCGACTTCGCCCAGCGCCACCAGCTTAGGATCTCCGATGAATTCATCGAACATCGAGATGTCATCCGCAAAAGATGACGCCTCGTGCGGATGCACGCCAACCGAAAACCAGCATTCGTCATTGAAGGATGAGAACTGTTTTGCAACTTTGCCCTCCTCATAGTTCGCAGCTACTGCGAGAAGGTAGCGAATACCCGCACTGCGGGCTTTCTCCGCATATTTCAGGGGATCCCCGTCATCGGAATAATAATGAAAGTGTGTGTCAAATAGTTCCATATGTAAATTTCCGTAGGTTCCCTTCATATTCCTGTTTTCCAATATTATACTCCGCACGTGTGAAAATTTAACTTCTGGTTGCGAAGATTTTGAGGATTGCTTGCATTCGGAGAGGCTTCCGATACCGGGGTATCGGAAACCCTCGATGAATGCGAATTCAAACTCGAAAGATCGCAACCGCATAGCGGCGAGTGCCTTGCGCCCGTATTTTTCCGATCCTCCTTCGGACGATATTCATATCGCCCGTCAGTCGGATCAAAAAAATCCAATCCGCACCCCGGCTCGCCAAAAGTTAAATTTTCACACGTGCGGAGTATATCAGGACAAAAACAGACAGTGCTGCAACGGCGATGAAGAGGTTCCGCAGACGCCATCCGGGCGGCCCCTCGTAAAATGCTTCAAGATACATGTTTTCACCGGCCGGTATTTCGACTTGAATGCGACCGTCCCTGCAAATATTCTTCAAAAGATATGCGTCGTCAAAAGCATCGTCATTCAAAATCACCTTCCAGCCCGGAAAATACAACTGATTTATCAGTATGATCTGAGGTTCCCCGCTTGCAATCCTGTAACGCATATGATGCGGATTGCTGTGGGGATATTCTTCAATCCTGCAGGCGGGATTGCTTACTTCAAGCATAGGAGCGCCGGCCCGCGGATTTGTTAAAAGTTTTTCCGACATTGTTTTCGGAAGGAATTCGTTGAACGACTCATATACCAGAAGTTTCTCAAGCCGCACTTCCCGGTGGCGTTCAATTGCCTTTCTGACATCAAATTCACATTTGATGAATCCAAATTGATTTGAGTTCCAGAGAACGGTGAAAACAAAGATAAATGCCAAAACATAGTGAACCGTCCTTCCGCCCGGATACAATTCATTGAATTTCCATAGGCCTGAAATGCATATTATCTGAAGAACCGCTATTACGGACAGCAGCCTCCAGGGGAACTGGACAAAATTCAGCAGCGGGATGTTTTCCCATAGAAACGATGCAGGCGGTGTCATCATGAGGACGCATAATATATAAAGGAGGAAAACGTATAGATAGAATTTATTCTTTCTGTTAAGCCAGAAGCCAAGAAGTGCGGCGATGAAATGAGGGAGTCCCAGCTGAAAGGACATCCCGTCGTTTATGGTTCCCGGCTCCGATCCCCCGAACCCCCAGAACCGTGAAAACAACTGATGGAAATGAACCACATGATTTTCGGCTGAAAGGACTCCGCCTGAAGCATTATGATACTCCACATATTGCTTCATTTGGAATGCCGTCAGCCAGTATGGAGAACTGAAAATCACGGCAAAGACAAGGGAAATCACTCCGGCAATCAGAAATCTTGCAGCAGTTTTTCTTTCTATTTCCAGTCCCATGGCGACCATGACGGCACAGAAAAGAGGATAGAAGAACATCGAAGTGAACGGATGGCTGTAAACCATGGCCGCCAGAGTCAGCGCAAGCACAAGGACAAGCGGAATACAGGCGATTCTTTCAGCAATCCTCTCCTTGAGTCTGATCAGGAAGTAGAGCGTCCATGGCGCAATAAACATTGCCAGAAGCTCGCTTAAATCGCCACGGACATAAACATTCACGTAAATGTAGGGTGTAAGGAGAAACATCATGGAACAGAACAATGAAACCGGACGGCTGTCCGTTATCCGCCTTATGAGGAAACAGACACCTGCGCCGCCAAGGAAAAACATTGCAACGTTGGAGGCATAACTCGCTGTCAGAATATCCGGGAAGACATATGCAAACGGCAGGGAGAAAAAGAAATATCCGGGCTGGTAGAATATGAATATGGGATATCCATAGCCTCCGTAGTAGTTCGGAAACCATCTCGGATAAAGTATCCCGCTGTCGAAGGCGTCCTTGAACTGATCCAGATGGCACAAGTATCTGAGACCGTCATGCGACAGCGGCCAGTTGCCGGAAAAAACAAGACCTGAAAGGAGCGCCAGTGAAATCAGGAGAATAATTGCGAGGTCTGCCAGAAATGAAATCCTATGCTTATCCATATTTCTTCCACAATCTGAAAATATCGCGGGAAATTGTGGCGACATTGCCTAATTTCATGACTTTCGAGCCTTTCACATCAACCCATTTCTTGACAGGATATTCGACTATGCATGAATTTTTAAGCCTTAAAATGATCTCCACGTCAAAAATCCATCTTGAAATAAACGGTTCTGAAAACGCCTCGTCTATTATCCCCTTCCTGAAGATTTTGGCGCCGCACTGGGAATCATGTGTCTCTATCCTGTAGAGAGCCTTGAACATGAAGCAGAAAATACGGCTGATGATGCGCCGCATCGGGCTGCGTTTGATTTCACTTCCGAGGCGGAATATCCTGCTACCGAAAACCGCATCGGCGTCCGGGCAGATCCCGTCCCCGAACTTGACCATGTTTTCAACTTCATCCAGAGGCGTTGCGAGATCCGCATCCCAGAAGCCGACGAATTCGATCTCATTGAAGAAGGGCATTGTCTTAAGATGCATCATACCGCGCCTCACGGCCTCAGCCTTGCCTGAGTTCTTTTCAAGATTCAGGACTGTTGCGAACCCGGAGGCCTCCTTTTCAAGCAGCCTGAGCGTCCCGTCGGAGGAACCGTCGTTCACAAAAAGAAAATTTATCCTGCCGGAAAATTTCCTGTACTCATCAATATCAAGCCTGTCCTCCTCGTTGTAACAGGGAATCACAAGACAAATTCTTTTCAATATTGCGGACATACGTGTGTTTTCTTAATTTGTTTCAATATCGTCCATACCTAACTGTGGTTTTCCGGAAAAACCACAGTCAACTTGATAAATCTCAAAAAACCTGACAGACCCGGCGGAAAGCGGGATCTTGTGAATCAGCTTCGAATTTGCCGGGACAGGTTCGTCGTTTACAATTGCAATCGGATTACCCGCACTATCCACGCCTATTCTTGAATTCATCCTTATAAGTATCCCGGGATTGCAGATTTTTCCATCATATGCGCGTATATATTCGGGAATCCCTGTTTTCTGATAGGTTTCGGGTGCGACTTTACCATAAAAAAGGAAATACACATACCAGTATGGCTTGAACGATTTGTCCACTGGATGAAAAAACACGGAGTCTGAAACATAAAGCGTCCCATTGGCCGGGAGGTTTTTAAAAGAAAGCTCCAGTGTTTCTGCAAACGGTGCATAAAACACCCCCCTTGAGGCCACCGCATACCTGCCAAAGTAATTGACAAAATAGCTGGAAATCTCTATGGCCGAAAAACACAGGACGGCAATCACGGCAATACGGAATCTCTGTTTACATGTCCAGATGAAATAAAATCCCATGACTGTCAGCATACACCAGAAAGGAGCACCGTTCATGCACCTCGTGCTATGCATTTTCTCCATTGTCAGAACCGCTGCCGCCGGATACGAGAGAATCGCAAGCAGCATGAAACGACAATAAGGATTCCGCCTGAAACGCCTGATTATGAAATAAAATCCCGCAATTATGAAGGGTGCCATGAAAACATATAATTCTCCGGAACTGCCTGCATTGTGCCTGAGTTCATAATCGCCTTGTATAAACAGGAATGCCGGGCTGAAATAATCCATATATCGTTCCAGTATTCTCTTTATAACCTCGAAAAGAGGGGCTCCGTCATTCCAGACGCTCATTCCGGAAAAACGCGCAGTCATACATTTGGGATTATCAATGACAGCCATGATCATTGGCATGAGAAAGATTACATAACTGGCAACAAACAGGGCGAACACTTTCCAGCGCTTTATCAAAAGAACATTGAATGCAATTACAAAACAGACGAGCATGACGGCAGTCATAGGTCTTCCAATATTGTGGGCATACATGGCAAATGCGCAGAAGCCCCCGGACAATACCGCGGACGTGAATGATTTCCGGCTCACCGCATCAAGAAGGAAATAGCATCCGGCTATCATTCCCAGAAGCATGGCGGTATATCCGCCAATCCCAACCCGGCCCACCGGAAACACCCATGGCAGTATTGAAAAGGCAAATGCGCCTCCAAGGCATATCCATCTGTTCCGAACATATTTTGCCACCAGAAAAAAGAAAGCGATTGACGCCAAAACAAGAAAAACCCCGCCGGGCAACCTCACGACCCATTTTTCAAGTCCGAACATCTTGACCATAGGTGCAAGAACATAAACTATGACGGGCTCGTGGTAATTCCCGAAACTCTTGAAGAAGAGCGGGTATTTGACGCCATGCTCATCCGCCCCAGACACAGCTACGCAATACGCATTATATCCCACGGCAACCTCGTCATAATAGAAACCGTTTGGGATTTCAGGAAATTTCCAGAAATGCAGAAAAAACGAGAGGAGGAAAAGAATCAAAACGGCGGCAATGAAATATGTTTTTGATTGAACCCAGTGTTTTTTCATACGGAAGATAAAGGAAACTCTTTAATGTTTAATCCCATATAACCTTAAATCCGTCCTTCTCGACTATTTTATCATACTTCAAAGCGGACAACACTACTTCAACCGGGCATCCCTTCTCTACGTGCGGAAATGTATATTGACTGAGCCGTCATATTCAAAACAGGGATACTCTCGATCATTTTCCCTATCAGCACAACAGGTCTTATAAGAAAGTCCGGCGTACCCGGCACCAAAAAATCACGATATTCAACCTTGATATCAGAGAACCCGGCTTTTTCAAGCTTCCGAATAATTTTTTTTTTCGTAAATGCCATTTCCCCCGGTTCTAGCCTAGCCAGCTTTCTGAACAACTTGATTTTAAAAACAAGAAGGCAATAGGGATTGTAAAAGTTAGGTTCAAGAAAAATAATTCTCCCGCCCTTCTTGAGCAACGAGTGAATATTGGCCAAAGCCTCATCCAAATTATTGTAAAGATGGTGGAGTATCCCATTGCCAGCAACATAATCAAATTTGTATTCAGCCGTCATTTTCTTCAGGTTATCCGCATCATTAAAATCAAGGATTTTAAATTCAAGGTTGGGAAGGCTGAAATTTTTCCGAGCCTGTTCAATGAAGGGAACACATATGTCCATCCCCAGTATCTTGCAATCCGTCTTCTGGGCCATCATATACGACAATTCTCCGGTTCCGCATCCGATTTCAAGTATTTTGGTATCTGCATCAATCTCCATCTTGTCCAATATGTAACCGCATCTTCTTTGATTCCTCAATTCAAGCGACTTGGAGGGCCTGTATCCCTGATTATATCCCCTGTCATCCTTAATGCTGGACATCGGACTTATTCTCCCTTCCCCCACGGTAAAACAGACCGCTCAAGACAAAACATTGCTCATCCGTCTTCATTCCCTCGTTTTTGACTATCTTTTCCTTAAGATTTTTCATGACATCTGATTCCGTCCCATCTTTTCGATTATTTTCATTATGTTTTTCTCATTGTCATAAACCTTGCCGTTGTAAATTATCTTATCGCGTATGAATTTGGGCCTGTTCTTGACTTCTTCTGTGATTTTCCCTATGTAATCGCCCAGTATGCTGATGGATATAATCTGAATGCTTCCAAGGCCCAATACAAGAAGGACAATCGTTGTTACACCTCTGGCACCGGTTGGAGGGTTTATAAAAAAGTTTATCAGATAATAAGCGCCGAGCGCTATCGTTACAAAGAAAATCAACGTTCCCAAGCTCTGAATATAATGCAAGGGTTTCATGGAAAAGGAGAATATGCCCTTTTTCGCCCACCAGATGTTCTTTGAAAAATTATTCGTGCTTTTACCAAAAAGCCTCTCAGGTCTTGTATACGGCACTCCCGTCTGCTTGAAACCCACCCACGCACGAAGACCTCTCAGGAAAATATCCTTCTCCGTGAATTTGAGAAGGTGGTCTACCACCTTCCTGTCCATCAGGGAGAAATCCCCGGCATCAACAGGCACATTTATATCGGAAAGCTTCCTGAATATCCTGTAAAACAGCTTATACAGCAATTGCATGTGAAAAGACGCATCCCTTTTAGTCCGCTGTCCGTAGACAATCTCGTATCCTTCCTCCCATTTTTTAACAAAATCCGCAATTATTTCCGGCGGATCCTGCCCGTCGCCGTCCATTAAAACCACTGCATGTCCAGAGGCGACTTCCATACCGCTCATAAAGGCCGATTGCGAGCCGAAGTTCCGCGAGTGGGATATGCCCAATACATGCGCGTCCTTCTCGCACAGGTTTTTTATCACTTCATAATCATTGTCGGGGCTGGCATCGTTTACAAATATCATCTCGTAATCATTTCCTGTCTGTCGGAACACCTTTGTCAGCCTCTCATGCAGCACAGGGATTGATCTGCCGTCCCTGTAACACGCTATAACCGCTGAAATCTTTGTTGGTTTCTTAGGAGGGGCGGCATATTTAAAAATGTCCGCCGTCTTTCTCTCCCATTCAACATTGATTTTCAGCCCCTCTTCAAAAGAAGTTTTGTATTTCCAGCCCATCAGCTTTTCCGCCAACTGTGGATTGCCGTACCATTCCGGAAGATCCCATTTCCTGTTCACCATAGAACCAAATTCCGGCTCCCTGTCAATATTGAATATCCTCTTTGCGGTACGTGCCACATCCTCAAGGGTAGTTTTAACACCTGATGCTATGTTAATTGATATGCCTGGGTTTGTTTTGCACACTGTAAGCGCCGCCTTAACCATGGCTTCATTGCAATCGTCAACATATACAAAATCCCTGGCTATAGTTCTGTCAACAAAATTCGGATACAGTCCTTTTAATCCGCTGATTATCAGAGCGGGCATAAGCCTGTCTTTCTCCTCCCATGGCCCATAGACCGAATAAAGTCGCAGGTTGACGCATGGAAAATTAAGCACCTTTCCATAGTATTTTACAATATACCCGGCACCCACCTTGGATACGGCATAATCGCTGTTTGGAATCAATTCTCCGTTTTCATCCGTGAATTTTGAATTCAACCCATACTCCGAGGAAGTTCCCGCCTGCACAAAAGCACTGCAGCCTGTGTCTGAAAGAGCCCTCAGGAGATTCAACGTGCCGATATAATTGGTCTGATGTATCCTGTCGGCGTCCATTTGTCTGGCATACGCACCGTAGGCGGCCAAATTAAAAACAGTCATTGGCCTCATTGTGTTTATTGCGCTTTTCAACGCTTCAAAATCCGTTATGTCAACACTGATTATTTTCGGGGATTGCGCATTGCTAAGCCTCCAACTGTTCAGGGGATTCTTTGAGCATGCGTAAACGTCATCCCTGATTCTACTTAAGCTGAAATACAATTTCGCCCCTATAAATCCGGATGCCCCGACAATCAGGACAGGTCCCGGCAGCCTTCTGACATCTTCTATGGTTTCAGATGTCCATATGTCGGAGTATATAATCTCGTTATTCATCAGACATCTCCTTAATTGTTTCGCGTATTGCTTCCGGGTCAAGACCGCTCATTTTCTGGTGGTAAGCCTGGCTTCCATACAGACCGTCCGGATAACCAGAAGCGAACCTATGTACTAATTTACAGCCAACGGACTTCTCAAGCAAAAGCAATGACAGGTTTTCTCCAAGCCCCCCTCTGCTCACATGTTCTTCAACCACAAACATTTTTCCGGTTTTCTTCACGCTATCCAGCAAACTGTCCGGCAAATCCACAAGTGGCATTTCAGAAACGACAAACAGATCCACACTGTCCACGCCGACATCCGTTTCCATGGCCTTGAGCACATTTAAAATAACGGGCCCCATGCCTACAACGGTGATTTTTTTCCCGCTTCTAAGTTTTCTCACACCGTTATAAGCTGGCAAATCCAGTCTTTCCGGTTTAACGCCAAAACCCAGCCTTAAATATGAAGGGCCGTTTCTCTTCATCATTATATTTACAATCCCGTCCACGTCCTCGTTACAGAACGGGATATAGCATTTCATATTCTGGAATGAAGATAAGACTGCAATATCTTCCAAGGCATGATGAGTCGCACCCATGATTCCGTATCCATAACCACCGCCATTGCCTATTATTTTAACATTCATATTATGCAGGCACACATCAATCCTGATTTGCTCGGCCGGACGGAATACGGCGAACGGGGCTATGCTGTAACATAAGACCGTATATCCCTGCGAGGCAAGACCGGCCGCAAGAGACACCAAGTTCTGCTCGGAAACGCCCGCGTTAATGAATCGCCCCCCCATAGCCGCCTGAAGATTCTCCAGCGCCATAAATCCAAGATCTCCCGTCAGAAAAATCACCTTTGAATCAAAGGTTGCTATTTTTTCTATCGCCTTGGAAAACTCCTTACGCATTTTCGGCTCCCGATTCACAGAGCGCTTTCTTGTACTGGTCTTCGCTCATGGGAAGATAATGCCATTCCATTTTATTTTCCATGAAAGACACACCGCTGCCTTTGACCGTCTTTGCCATTATGCATTTTGGCCTTACGTCATCGCCGTTTTCCACTTTTTTAAAAGCGTTGAGAAGACTGTTGAAATCGTTGCCGTTTGAAGCCTCAACCACCTCGAAATTAAATGATTCCCACTTTTTTGCAAAAGGCTCCAGACTGAGCACATCCTCGCTTTTTCCAAAACCCTGCAGCCCGTTGTTGTCGATTATGACTACAAGGTTGGAGAGCTTATGATGCGCCGCAAAAAGAGCCGCCTCCCAAGTTGAGCCTTCATTGCAGTCGCCTTCCGAAAGCACACAGTAGACTTTGAATTTTCTGCCGGAAAACCTGTTCGAGAAAGCAATGCCTGCCGCAAGTGAAAGCCCGTGCCCAAGACTTCCTGTCCCGAAACTGACGCCTTCAAGCTTTCTGCTGCATGGCGGATGCGCCGCGAGAAGCGTACCGTCTTTGTAAAACGACTCGAGTTCAGACTCCGGCATACGCCCGGATTTGGCTAAAACCGTATACAATGCGACTGCCGCGTGGCCTTTGGACAGGATAAACTTATCCTCACCTTTCATCCTGTCAAAAAACAGGCATACAAGTATATCCAGGCATGAAAGCGAAGCGCCTATGTGTCCGGAATTTGCCCGTTTGTGCAATCCTAAAAGCGTTTTCACACAGTCTGTCTTTGTTTCACGAAGCTTGTCAATGTCAGGCATGTCACGTCCTTAAAACCCGGTTAAACTTGAATACCGCCTACAGAATATACCCTAAAAGCATCCTCGGGCAATCCCTTCTGGAATATTTCAGATTCATTAAGGAGTCGTAAAGAAATAACCTCCATATTTGTTGACAAACAAGACGAGACCTGTTAGATTTCACTTTCACATGAACGCACCCCTGTCATTATCATTGGTTCCTTATGAAATTACCATCTGCCAATACATTAAAGAACCTTTTTTCACAGCATCCGCACATAAGCGCGGCCTCTTTACTGTGTCTGTTTACATTCATATTCTTCTGGGAATCCTGGATTGCGGGCAAAATACCGTTTTTGCGTGACATGTTCCTGGGCAACATACCTTTTTACAAGTTTGCAGGAATGGCATTCTGGGACGGACAAGTACCTTTATGGAATCCGTATACCCGTTTTGGACAACCGTTTATCCCCACTTCACTCGTGGGGCTTTTTTATCCGTTTACCCTGTTATTCTATTTTCTGAACACTTCCCTTTCAATAAAATTGATATTGAACTTCCACCTTTTTCTGAGCGCCTTCGGGTTATATGTCTTGTCCCGTCAATGGAAGATTGGCTGGGCTTCGTCAGTTTTCATAAGCATATGCTTTTCATTCAGCACCTATATGGTTGCCCAAATGGAATTCCCCATCTTTTTCGCCTGCGCCTGGGCGCCATGGGTGCTGTTGTCTGTCCAACTGTTGCTTGACGGGTTTGCAAAACCCGGAACAGGCTGGTTTCGGGATCTCCGGCTTTTACTTCCGGAAATTGTCATGCTGTCTGCAACGATGTCAATGCAATTCCTTTCCGGCTATCCCCAGATTTTCCTATACACGCTTATTCTATGCGCAATATTGATTTTCTCACACCTTATCTCATCAAAAACCCGTACTGCGGTCACACCTGCGATATTCGCCTCTGTAATTGCCGGAGTTTTGGCTTTGGGAGTCATCATGATCCAATTCCTGCCGACATATGAAAGTATCGGTTTTTCCATTCGTAAAGATAATTTTAATCCGGACATGGGCAATGCGTCTTTTCCCTTATCGCATTTCATTTCACTCCTCTCTCCATTCTTTTTCGGAAGTCCCGGTTATCCAGATAAATGGTTTGGAGGGGGAACTCTCTTTGAATTCTGGATTGCCACCTGCTATATCGGTGTTTTACCGTTAATAATGATTACATGCCTGACATTCATCAGAAAATTACCGTCTTGGAAATATGACGAAACCAATGGAATTGCAACTAAGCGTTTTATAATCCTGACTTTCTCGGTCGTTGTCCTGGTTTCTGGGTTCATCCTGGCATTAGGCAATAATACTCCCGTGTATGGATTTCTTGTCAATCACACACCTTTTTTCAATAAATTCCGATGGCCGTCCAAGTTCCTGTTTTTTGTAGCCCTGGGATTGAGCATTCTGTCAGGCCTTGGATTCCAGGCCTTAACGGATTTTTCAATCAGCAGAAAACATGCAGTGAAAATAAATCCTCCATGGCAGTTCTGGCTCTGGACGGGGATCGGCTTCTTCCTGCTGGCATTACCCGTAATATTCCGGCATTCGCCTTCCTCTCTGGAATACTTCTTCCCGTTAAGTGACAAATATGACAAAATCTCGCTCGCCCGGCATTTCCCCCGCCTTCTGAATGATTTGACTCTCTCTTCCCTGTACGTATTCATTTGTTCTGTTGTTTTCCTGTCGTTCTTTTGGTTCAGCGGCATACGCCAAACGGTATTTACCGGCATCGTGATACTTACGGCTTTTATCAACCTTTTCCTGGTTACAAAAAACATCCAGCCACTGATGACTCCTGACGACATATATGATTACAACCCTCCAAATGCTTCTGACGGCTTGTTTACAGATCCGAACTGGCGCATCCATACAGTTTACATATATTCTGGAACTTTATTATATGGAACCCGCGACGTAGAAGTTGTCAGGTGGTCAAAGCAGGCCTCCGCCGGCGACACCGCCCTCCCGTATTTACACTATCGTACCGGAGGTCAATGCGCAGTATTGAACTTATGGCGCTCTGAACATTTATACAAAATTCTTATCGACAGCAAACTGCCTGAAGCCAAGAGGGAAAGACTTATGGATCTCCTAAGTGTCAGGATATGCATCGGAGGTGATTACAACAGGGATATCTTCTCCGGCAATGCTCCGCGCACCGTGACGTTGATAGAACGCCCCACATGGCAACCGAGGGCAATAGTCGCCGACTTGAACAAGGTTTATACTTGCAGGAGTCTTGATGATGCCTTGAAGTTGATTTTAAATTCCAGCTCCTATGATATTTCCCGTAACGCAACAGTGGAACTTACTCAACAACAATGGAATGATTATTGTTCTTCAACACCTTCAGCCCCGCAACAGGACACTGATTTATCCCAACCTGCGGGAAAACTGATTGTAATCCGCCAAGGCTGGAACAGAATAGACCTTAAAGTCGAAGTCACCCGCCCAGGTCTTCTGACATTGAATGAATCATGGGATAAAGGATGGAAAGTCTTCGTGGACGGCAAAGAGAAACCTGTCCTCCTTGCGAATGCCGCATTTATGGGAACAATGGTTGAGCCTGGTGCACAGGTCGTAAGTTTCGAATATAATCCGGCATCTTTTAAAACAGGATCCCTTATCAGCCTTTCAAGCATTGGTTTTTGCTGTATACTGCTTGCAATGGGACTCGGGAGCCGCCGCAAAACAAACTAACTGAGGTAATTTCAAAACTACCCTGAGCCGATTCAAAACTAACGGAGGGCGGACTTTCCAGTCCGCCGCTTGAGTTAGATTTCCGCGGGTAAGAAAACCCGCGCTCCTTTAGATTTGAGTTTTG
>JBAYFV010000067.1:0-12883 GCA_041666985.1 Victivallales bacterium | reverse complement strand
TTCCCTTCCCCGCACCCCAACCCTTTCCAAACCTGTTTGCTATTCCAAAAGTCGAATTTTAACGGAGCGCGGGTTTGACGCTTTTCTGTCATCTCTTCGGATGGCCGAATTTGCAAGCCCATTTTTCAACCCGCGATTCTCTTCCTGTTGTCGGGTTTCCGCCGCAGCGGACGCCCTCCGTTGCTTTTGAATCGTACCTCGACATACAATAAGATATGTATTATAAAAGGGGCAGGTTCGTTTACCAGTTATTTCATAATTTCCATTAGAAAGACAGCCGAACCAGCTGGTTTTTCTAGCGTAATCGCATTCCCGGTGATTTTGACATGCTCCATCGGGGTAAGGTCATGTCCGATGTCAATGACGGACACATTGCATTGATCTGGATTAAATTTGTAATTACCAAAATTTATAACAATTTCCCGTTTTTTGGTCTTGAAGCATGAGATTAGGATGGCGGTTTCGCCGGTGACTTTTCGTCCGGCCAAAACCCAGATATTGTCGCCAGCTTCGCTTTTTACCTCAATCCGATTCTCATATTTTGTCATCAGATTGAACGCTTTCATCGCAAAATAATTTTTATTAGGTGCGTACGTGACACCGTCAAAAAGTCCAAAAAGATCAAATGCTGTACCGGCGTAGTGATTGGCCATGGTAATGGGCGTGTCCTGAAGCCCGCTCAATGTTGCCGTGACACATGCGGCACTGTTGATCCCGGTCATTGTCTTTGCAAATACCAGGCGTTTTTCACGGGTCTGTTCCCGTTGATTAACCCATCCGGGATCAATGTAGTGCCATTCCGCTAGGTGCAATTCGGTATTTTCAAAGCCGTATTTGCTCAAAATCCGTCTCGCAATTTCCGGTTGCTGAATAAACGGATCTGGATTATTCGCATACATTGTCCATGTGAAGAAGTCTAGTGGCGCCTGTTGCCGTTTGCATTCCATAAGGAATTCGGTGATTTGGTTTTCCCCCAGTCCGTACATGGCCGGTCCTCCGACTTTCACCATAGGAAACCGATGTTTGATTTTTTTTGCAGTCAGCACATACAGTTGAATATAATCGCCCCATGTGCCAGTCCATAAGAACGGAACCGTATTTGGTTCTTCCCATATCGTCCAGTATTCGATGTTGTGATGAAAACCATTCGACCAGCCTTCGTTATAATGCGCAATTATATTACAGCAAATTTCCGCCCATTTCTCATAATCGTGCGGAGGATGGACGAAATACTGTTTCAGGGAATGTTCAATGCTCTCTCCAAGCCGGTAATTTATCTTTGTTCCGGTGGCCAGGCAGTTGGCAATGTAATCATCGGTGTGGTCAAAATAATAGTTGCGAGAATCGTTGTGGTTGAGATGAAATAATGGAAATATCTGATGAATGTCGATCAGTCTCATCCCGCAACCATTTAACGGGGCATCATGCAGTCGCGTCAACGGAATGTCGAGTGAACGCAAATCCTCAGATATATCCATGGATGGAATTTTCTGGGCTCCGATATACGGGGCTAAATTCGATCCGTGCAATCGGCGGATTTTACCGAGCGTCCGATTTGTCTCAATATTGACGATTGCTTCTTTCTGAGGATCAAGGTTGATTGGAGTATGCATTTATGTTCCTCTATAATGTTCTTACAGTTCTGCTATTTTTTCAGTTCATGAAACTCATATTCAGAAGTCGCCTCGCAGGACTTCATAAACAGCCAATATATTATCGACAGGCGTGTCCTCCGTAAAAGAATGAGTTGGTCCGGCGACATACCCCGTGCCGTCAAAGTTGTTCCGCAGGAGTTCTCTGACATGCTCGCGGACATCGTCGGGAGTTCCCTCAATGACTTTATGCTGGCCGTCGATTGCGCCCCAGAGACACAAGTCTTTTCCGAATTCCTTTTTTATGTTGGCGAAATTGTTGCCTTTAGCCTCTGTCTGAAGACGACCCGTGCAGGTTATGCCCATTTCGATAAAATCCTTGTAGAGAACGGAGAAGCCCCCGCATCCGTGGAAGTATGGAATGACTTTGAACTCCAGACACAGGTCAACGGCCTTTTGCAAGTATGGCTTTACATATTTCCTCCACATGTCCACACTGAAAAACATACCGTTCTGTCCGGCCACATCGTCGCCGATTCCGACAATGTCAATCAGCCTTTCATTAACCGTTAAAAAACGCCGTATGCGTTCGCAGTGATGATCGCTGATTTTCTTAAAGACAGCATGTGCCATATCCGGATCACTCGCCATATCCATCATAATATTTTCCATGCCACGTATACCCATTGCATATAAAAGAAGGACATTCATATCATAAGCGCAAACAGCTTTATCTTTTAAAACCGGGATCATCCACGAGGGGATGGTGTAGTCGGACCAGTCGGGGCTGGGCCATTTATATTTCAAAATCTCGTCAACACTGGTTGCGTCTTCCAAAGGCATTTTTTCAAAAATCACAGTCCCGTCATGAAGTGCGGCATGAACGCTTCCGCAGGAAAAATATTTACTGCCAGGAGGAACAATAATATTTGGCCATAGGAGGGCAATATCACAGCCAAGACGATCGTTCAAATCAAAATGCCCGGACTGTAGGTAGCCCACTTGGGATGAGTCGAGCTTGAGCCTGGCCGCAAGTTTGGCGGTTATGTTTCCGTCGCTCATGAAATAGCTGGGGACACGATCAATTTCCTGATGACGGATCGCACGCAAAACTCTTTCTTTCGATTCCATTGTTTCTCTTTCCTCGTTCTTGTTTTCGTACTTGTTTCTGCTAGACTTTTACTTTTTAACCATGAAAGACAAAGAAATCCCTGTTTTAAGGCGTATCATATGATTTCCGGTTTTCAGAGAAAAAATGAAGGCTCGTATTGAAAGGCCAAACCGGCCATCCGGCTGAATTGCACAGGTTCGGCTCCGCAATCTGGCTCCATCCGCATCGAACATGCATTGGTAAGGGAATACCGGGGCTTGAGACTTCCACATTGTCGCCTGCAATCATTGCATTTGCCTTCACAAACTTTCCGTCTTTACCTGCAATCTCAAACCAATCAGGTGGTTTGCCATCCCTGGTGCGCAGCCCTCCATGCGTCTGGGAGAAGTGGATTATAATCTTTCCCTCGACAATCTCCTGCGATCTATATATTGGGCCGGATGCCACCATTTCGCTCGATCCATACGTGTCGCGCATGGCAATGGCAGCCAATCTCTGTCCCACGTCACGCTTATTGGCGGGATGGCAGTTGTCCAACTCGCTAATATCGACGGTAGGGATAATTCCAGTGTTTTTGACCTCCCTGGCGGTCTTGTACTGCTGCATCCATAAATCTGCCAATTTGGCATAGTAGCGATAAGGGGCGATTTGCACCATGTAAAAGGGAAAGTCACCTAATCCCCACGTTTTTCGCCACGATTCAATCAGCGCCCGTTGCTTCTCCGCATATTCCTGATCGAGAAAATTCGTTTCACCCTGATACCAGATAACGCCGCGGATTGCAAAGGGGATGACGGGTTCTACCGCGTGAAAATAAAGGTTGGAAGGTCTTACCACAAGGGCATGCCAAAACACATAATTAAATTTATCGAGCATTGGCTCTCCATTCTTCATGAAACTAACTGCGGGAATCCGGCCATATTTTGTGACAGCATGATCCCTTATGAATTGAAGTTTGTCGGAGTCAGAAAGTCCATCTTTCCTCTGGAACAGTTCGCGCATTTTCTTGATTTCATCCAGCTCTGGCTTCCATGTTTCATGGGATTTGAAGGCATCCGGTGGCATCCAGGACTCGATGGAAGAGCATCCGACCGCCATGTTGATGATTCCAATTGGAACATGAATGTTTTTTTGAAGTTCCTTGGCGAAATAATACCCTGCAATGGAACAAGCAACCAATTCTCTAGGGCTGCATTCCTGCCATGTCCGGACGGGGAATCGATTGCCTCCAGGCTCGGGGGAGATATTGATATTGTTGCCCATGCCACCGGTCAGGCGAATATTTGCGGAGCTTGAATCAGAAGGCACTCGAGCGACAGAGCCAAAATTCAATTCCATGTTGGATTGCCCCGATGCTATCCATACATCGCCAACCAAGATATTTCGATATTCAATCCGGTTACCTTGTTCATCCATTATCAATAATGTCCTTGCAGTTGTCGAAGCCTGCATTGGAGACAATTTCACAAGCCACTTTCCATCCGCATCCGCAACTGCGGAAAAATCCTGACCGTCAAACCCAACAGAGATCTTCATGCTAGGCGAGGCCCATCCCCATACCGGAACCTGGCAGTTGCGCTGCAAGACCATGTTGTCACTGAAAATCCTGGGTGTTTTCAGATCTGCCGCCAGCGCGCCATTCGCAATCATCAATGCCATCATCGCCGATAGAGTTCCGACCCACAAGCGCAACGCTCCATTTTCGTTTTTCATTTTCATCCTTTTTTTGGGAAATTATAATATCAATTGCAAATACTTTTTATTATCATTGAACCTTCTTGAAATAGTTGCCGTCCATTGTCGGCGGAAGGTCTTCCACATGACCGTCCACCATCAGGTAATTGCCGATCTTGCCCGGATGACATCTGGCGCGTAAAAGCGGGCTGGCATAGTCGTTGGGAGGATAAAGGAACATATTCTGGTAATTACCTACTGCCAATCGTCTGTCCGGAAGGGAGACGCTGGCAGTCCCTCCTTGTTGTACAAATTGCACCCTTCCGGATTGTCCGCCCACGCATAGCGAACTGCTACGGGGTTCGCAATTGTGGTGCTCCACACCACAACCGTATTGCCGTCAATTCTGGCATCTGCCCATTCAAAAACTTTTCCGTCATCCGCAATGGCAAATTGTTTGAGGACATCGCCCCCTTTGGCAACCAACCCTCCGCCGATGTTTTTGAAATACAGGCGTATCTGATTATTCTCGATCTCCATCTTTTCATATAACGGTCCCGAATACACAACTTTCTGTTTATAGGTATTGCCTAGCGCCCAGAGCGCCAGACGCAAGCCGACATCCTGCTTGTTTTTGGCATGAACATCTGTATCGCCGATGTCAATCGCCACTGCCATTCCCGTTTTTGGCACTGCCAATCCTGTTGTTTGCGCTTCGCGCAAAGCGGCCCAGGAGGAGGATGCCGGTTTTTCACGGCTCGCCCCTACATTCGCCAGCTGCACAAAGAGGAAGGGAAAATCACCTTGGTTCCAGGCGCTCCGCCAGCTTTTTATGAGAAGCGGAAATAATGTCTTATACTGTTTCTGATTGCCGACATTGCTTTCACCCTGATACCAGATCACCCCTTGAATCGCATAGGGGATTATCGGTTCGATCATTCCGTTATACATTCCCGTCGGAAAAACATAATTACCAAGCAAAATCCTGTATTCGATAGTATTCGTATAATAATCAACTCCCGCTTGTGCAATGGCCGTTTTTTGTGCCGGCCCGACTGGTACCTTGGGCGGACTTAATGTTTTTCCGGCAATTGTATTTGCCGACCCATTCTTTGGATCAGGCATCTCGCCTTTCATCTTTATATAATTTGCCATTTCCTTGTAATATGCGGATATGGCCTGCGGATAATCATTCAGCAATTTTTCCCTTCGGTCAACGATGTCTTTCAAAGCAGGATCGGATTCCAAAGAGGACTTGCTGATCCATGCCTCGATGGCAGTGGCTCCCCAGCAGGACTGAATCAATCCGACCGGAAAACTTGTTTCCTCATGCACTTTGCGGCCAAAAAAATATCCAGCGGCGGAAAAATCTTTCACGGTTTGACTGCTGCATTCCACCCACTTGCCGTCCATGGGTGTTTTTACTCCATAGAACTTCCATAGATATTGCATCAGATCCAGCGGCTTTACGGTCTCTTGCAGATAGTCATACCAGAGTGAAATATTCTTTTGCGGCACTTCCATGCAGGCGTATCTTGTGACAAACAGCCGGATTTTCGGGTAATCGGCATTTTTGATTTCCTCCTTGGCGTTTTCCACGCCTCCGACATTCATCCTCATATTCGATTGTCCTCCGGCAAGCCAGACTTCGCCCACGAGAATGTTTTTCATGATGATCTTGTTTTTACCCTCTATGGTCATCTCAAACGGGCCGCCTGCCTGTACGGGATCAAGCTTGACCATCCAGTTCCCTTCCCGGTCGGACACAGTTGTCCTTTCCTGTTTTTCAAATGTAACCTTGATTTTTTCGCCGGGCTCAGCCCATCCCCAGATCGGCAATACTTTGTTCTGTTGCAGGACCATGTTGTCGCCGATAACATCCGGCGTTGTGACAGCTAGCGCCTTGTTCATCCCCGCGAAAAACACCATAAACAAAAAAACTGCAAACGCAAGCGTGAAAGAACCTTTATAAAATCCGTTTTTCCGAGCAGTCATATCAATTTCTCCTTAATTATACCGTACAGGAAATTGTATTTCAGAAAGCTCATAAGCCAGAGGCTTCTGCTACTTCAATTTCCCAACCGAATCATATTCCTTTTTGATTTCATCCGGGCTTAGAGCGCGATTGTAGATTTTTACTTCGTCAATCAGGCCGTTAAATAATTTGTCTCCCGCTCCCGTATTATAAAAAGACCCTATGACGGTTTTTACATCCGGAGCAGAATATTTTAATTCCATTTTTTCAGTAGCTTCAATTTCGCCATCAATAAATAACATCACTTTCTTATCAGAAGAACTGTAAGTGACAGCAACATGATACCAGTCATCTTTTTCAGGTTTTTTAAGAGACTTCAAATACGTGCCGTTCAATAAAGCCGCGAAATTGGTCGCTTGTCCAATTTGTAGATTGAGACCACCGCTGTATGCATCTTTTTTATTGGAAACAATTCCCATCCAATAACCTGTTCCATATGCCCGCACCCAGGCTTCCAGTGTAATGCTTTCAGATATTAACCCGGGATTATTTCCGCAGTCAACATAGCCCTGACCGCGCAATTCCAGCGCCATGCCCCTGATGCCCTTTCCCCACTTGGCTTTGCCAATGATTTTCCCGTCATTGGCATGTCCCGAACAATCCTTAGCCGTATCTCCCTGTCCCTCATCAAAACTCCAATAGCCGACAAGTCCATCTTCACTTCCTGCCGATACCTGGGCAGCAAGCAGACCTGTTACTGCTCCGCATATCAACGCAAAAATAAAAAAAATTATTTTAATCATTCTCTCATCTCCTTGACGTTAATGTCGTTTATTATTTCCATAATCTGTAAACCCTGGTTTGCAGGGGCAAAAGCCGATCGGTCAGCACATTGTTTTCTACGGCAGCAGATTGTTTTTCAAAAAGCAACTCGCCATGACTGATTTTTTCTCCAATGCGTATCTGGGTGTTAAATCTTATGTCTGCATCCTGCTTGTTGCCGTTGATGGTTATTAAATAGTAGCTTTTCCCGTTTTGCCATAATGACAAATACACATTATCTTTTTTTTCAACAAGCATCTCCTTGGCGGGGAAACTGGTCAGCTTGTCCAGCGCCTTTAATTCCTCACCAAGAATTCTGGTTGATTCCCACAGAGGAGCATACATGGGTTTATAGCGAAAATAATCAAACAAGCGGGTGCCGTAAATAAATTGCAGATAACTCATTACTTTCATTTCTGAAGGCGTTGGTTCTCTCCACGCATCCCACCAGCCATACATTTGAATCCAAAAATGGCATGGCTTATTCACTTCTTTATATAATTTATTCACAGATATGGCTTTATCAGCCAAGGTATTGACATTATTGTCGCCAAAACAAAAGAAAGCATAATAATCGCCAGAGCCAATATCAGTTGCCTCCCGACCGCCATAATCATATCTCAGCACTCCGTTGTAATAAGCCGGCCGATATGGATCCGCGTGTTTGATCTCCTTGTAAAAATCCAATATATCGCTTTCCTTCCTGCTTTTATTCGCCTCCTCCCACCAGCACTCCTGCTCATCCAGTAAATTCCAGGCCAGGATAGCAGGATGATCCTTGAATTTTTTAATTAAGGCAACTGTAGTATCTTTAAATTCAAGATAAGAAACCTTTCTATCTAGATAAAACCATGGAATTACTTTTATCTCATTTTTCAGGCATAGATCTAGAAATCGTCTGTAAATATGTTCACTGGCAAGAATATTTTGCAGTTCTTTCCCGGTAGTAACATGCCATAGATACGTCATCGTCGTAAAACCATGGTTTTTTAAATCCCTGATCTGCCATTCCTCCACTGTATTTTTTGGTGATGTATACCAGTCTGTAGTTCCTGGTGTATAGGCTTCTATATAAGTCGAGAAGTAAAAAAACGGTTCATTGTTCACCATCAGATTTCTATCTATTCTGTTCACTCTTACTTCCACCGCATTCGCGGGATATTTTACCAGCATATCCCTTGTCTCTTCGATTTTTTCCCCGTTGACATATACCGATCCGATGACCTCGTACTCTGCTTCAGGCAGGTTGCTTATCGGTAATTTAATCATTTTCCTTTCCTGTCCAGCCAGCAAAACCGGATCTTTGAGCAGTTTAAACTCGGCGCCGGTCAAGCTGTTTCTGAGAGTTACTTCCAGATTGACCGGACTGGAAAATCCTGATTCAGCCAATAGGGCAGCATATTCATCTTTCGTATAAAAAGAATCCTCCACAATTAGTTTCAACATTGACCGGATCGATTTCGGCGAGATTTTATATTTCATTCGTCTTGCCGGATTCCCTGATGCTGCTTCCTTGAGACTCAGTTGGACAACGCAGGATTTTTTCTCCGCCCAAGCTGTAGAGAAACCGTCGATTTGGAAGGTGGTAATTGGCGGACTGATGGAAACCGTTTTTTGTTTCATTTCAGGCTTTTCTCCGGCAGAAGAAATCTCGACTTCTACTGTCACCTCGTTTTTCCCTGCCGGGCTTTGAATTATTGCACCCTGCAAAGACAAGGTATTGTCTCCACTTTTCTTAATAAAGACATCCTGATCAAAATCCCAGCAGAATTTTTCAAGGCTCGCAGATTCCAGTCCTTCCAGCCAGCCAAATTTTGCCGGGTTGTGAAATTTTCCAAAAGTGCATGACCATGAGCTGGACTCGGGATTCTTCAAGTCTGCCCGGCGGTTTCGACAGAAATTTATCCGCCAGGGGGATTTAGCGTTTTTAACAGGCAGCTCGTAAAATGGGAAAGCAATTTCAATTGTCCATTCTCCATTCCCCTTTTGCGCTGCGCTTTTCCAATCAATATTCCAGCTTGCATCCGCTTTTTTGCTATCATATTGGGCATCATTGATATTGGCCGCAAACTGATAGTAATCCTTGCTGTTTGGCTCAGGCATTAGAAAAACTTCCACTGAATCATCGTTATAGGCGTTTCTGTCCCGTCCCGAAGGAATATCTGCCTTCAATTTATTCATATCAGGCTCGTGACAGCGGAAAGCGATGTAAAGATAAGACTGATCGTATGCTGTATAGACCTCGGTTTGAACGCTGGCAGTAGCTCCTCCTGGAGTCTTGAAATCACCGGCTTTTTTTGCCTGCGCCCAGAAGGGCTCATCGAGTTTACCGTCGATTACAACAGGCGAACTGATTTTTAGGCATTGAATATGAGGCAGAGTCTTGTCAGGGGATTCATCGGCAATTCCATAAATTGCCTTTCCAATTTCCTTCCCCACATCAGCATTATCTACAACAATGACATCTTTGCCGGAAGGTTGATACTGAGTAGTTTCTTTCCCCAGTTCGAGCTGCGGTGCAGCCAGCCAGACAGTTCCCTTTTTCTCTATACTTATCAATAATCTGCTCGTTTCTACCGGAGCATCATACCGTATCCACTCTTTAGTAATCGACCAGACTTTTGTAATGTGCCCAATGTTATCAATAAGTTTCACGGGAAAACCTTCTTCTTCACCTTTTATGTAAACAGAAAACATGCGTTCCTTTTTTTCACTTCCGCCAGATACCCCCCAATATGGATCAACACCCATAGGTGCATCAGCCATAGGATTGCTAACACGCAGACATTTTACACCTTTAATTGGCGGCTCCATCTGCTCGTCAATTCCGTAGCAACCCGTCCAATTTTCCACCTTCCTACCAAAGTCGGTCCCCCAGTAATCAGGGATGCCTGGATTGGTACACTGGGTAAAAGATGAATTGGATAAAAGATTTTTGGAGACTTCTGCTGCGATGCCAACATGAGTCCCGCACACCCCAACGCCGATGCCAATGAGCGCCGTTAGAATGCATTTCCTGACTGTTGAGTGCCGTCTCATACGCTTACTCCTTTATGTGTTTAATTTTATTGAACCTTCTTGAAATAGCTCTTGTCCATTGTCGGCGGCAGATCTTCCACGTGTCCGTCTACCATCAGGTAATTGCCGACTCTGCCCGGATGACGTCTGGCGCGTAAAAGCAGGCTGGCGTAATCAGGAGGAGGATAAAGATACATATTCTGGTAATTGCCTACAGTCCATGCATCAAGCGAATCACCAATGATGATTGTGTGTTCGGGGCGTGTCACCTCCGACAAGCGGGAGTTGTAGCCATAACTTTGCGATTGTGAAGGAATATTCCCAAATCCTCCTGCATGGGATTCAGCAGTCCAATTCCAGCCGTATCCAATGTTAATCCATGAGGGTGGAAGTGTTTTTGACGGACAATTTTGCCAAACCTGTCTATTTGCAGAATGGATAACTGTAGGGTTTACCCCCATATATGGATTCAACAAGTCAAACCAACAAACAGAACCCGTGTCATCGTTGATGTAGGCGCCGGGAATCAGCCTTTCCGAGTAGTCGCCAGTATAATTATAAAGACCGAGTCCCATCTGCTTGAGATTGCCCACGCAGCTTATCGAATTCGCCATGTCCTTCGCATTTTTCAGCGCCGGGAGGAGCATCGCCGCCAGAATCGAGATGATGGTGATCACGACCAGCAACTCAATGAGTGTAAATCCTTTGTACGCAAAGGATTTACAAACAACAACAGCCTTTCCCTTGCTGATAACGCCTGAGATTTCTTCTTTCATCTTAACACCTCCCTCTTAAATTTATCGTATAGAAAATTGTATTTCCCGTGTCTTAGGTAGAGCCTGCTCGAAAAGGTAATCCCAAAATGAAATTTGTCTAAAAAGTAGCACAGACATTCTTGTCTGTGAGTTCAAATTTCATTTTCAATCGCAGACAGGAATGTCTGCGTTACCCCCTTTTCGAGTACCGTCTAGGTAGGGACGGCTCTCCGCAGCCGTCCGTTCTTAGGCGGCGCGTTACGGAGAACGCGCCCTACCTTAGACGCTTCGCGTCAAATAAGTGTCCAAGTTAAAAAAATTGAACGTTCAAATTCTCAAGACACGCTAAAGCTGTGAACTCCAACAAAACTTCCGCACTTCCGCATTGTCGAACTTTCGAACTTCCATCGTCCTTCCTCACCGTTTCACCGGCTCTCCGATTCGCCGATTCTATCTGCTCTCATATTACCGACCTCTCCCCGTATTCAAAACTTACGAACTTTCGCAATCACGAACTTCCGCACTTCCTAGGAGCTGCGGTCGATTTCCTGACGACAAGCCTTACTGGCAGTTTCCGGTTTTCAACCTTGTCCAGAATATCGGACCTCTTGTTTTTTATCGTATCTATCAGCATGTTCGCCGTTTCCCTGCCCATCTGTTCAAAGGGCTGGGCCACTGTAGTCAATGGTACTGTCGCGTATTTCGCAACCTCCAGATCGGCAAAACCGATTACCGAAAGCTCTTCCGGAACTTCTATCCTCATCTGATAGGCAATCTGCAACACGTTGCAGGCGATATAGTCGGCATAACAGATAATTGCGGTTGGTCTCTTGGCATCGCTTTCTGACAGCATGTTTCTGATGAGCGGTTCATTCTTATCATTTTCCATACCGATGCTGTATGCAATTCGAGGTTTGCCGGAGCCGGGAACAAACTCCTTCATCCCGGCAATAAATCCATTTTCACGGTTTACCGCGAATTGCGGTCTGGGCTTGTATGAAATATATGAAATCCTGCGATGTCCAAGTCCGGCAAGATATTTTACAGCGTCCCTGACGCCTTGAAAGTCGTCGGTGGTAACGCCGATACCGGCAGATGTACTGCTCAGGTTGACGGTTGCACAGGGGATCTGTTTTTTACCCGCTTCGTTCCGGATAAAATCAAAGTCAACATTTTTGTCGGAGTGGAAAATTATCCCTGCCACACGCTGTTCTGTCAATTGCCGCATGATATTGTCCGGTGTGCTATGCGTCAAATGGTATACCTTCACCGCAAATTTCCGCTGGGTGGCTTCCTCCATGATGCCGGACATTATCTTGCCGGTGTACTCCCATGTTCCTATATCAGATGAGACAAATGCGATCACATCATTCCGTCCGGTGACCATTGATCTGGCGATTTCGTTGCGGGTATATCCCATCTCTTGTGCGACAAGACGGATTCTCTCGCGTGTTTCCGCCTTCAATTCCATCGCTCTGGGGTGATTGTTTAAAACATGGGAGACAGAACAGGTGTTTATCCCAGTCTTGGCTGAAATGTCTTTTAAGGTGACAGCCATGCTATACCCTCTAAAATCTGGTTTGATCTTTTTGAAAATTGTTAAGATGCCTGTGATACCTAAACGTTTAGGTATATCATATCAGATTTTGCATGGCATGTCAATACTTTATTGAAAATAAATGAAAAATAAGTCGCAAGACGGTAAAAAGTCGGTCTTTACGACTCCTTACCGTGTCTCGGAAAGAAGTCCTGGTTCCGACCCCGTAAAGGCCGATTACCAAGATGGCCTCGCTCTCTCTGTCTTTTTCTAAAAGAACAAAAAAAAGCGGCGCAATAGGATGCGCCGCTTACAGTTCAATTTCCCACGCAGTGGAAAATTACATGACTTCACCGAGTTTCTTGTAGAAGCCCATGCGTCTCTTCGCATCTTCTTCCG
>JBAYFV010000066.1:0-13010 GCA_041666985.1 Victivallales bacterium | reverse complement strand
GCAGCGTTATCTTTTACGATAATCGCGGGGAGATTTCCCGAATCTGGCTTTGAAGAGGCGGTTGAAATTAGACAGCGTCGGGAAACCGGAGTCAGACGCTATCTCCAGAATTGATCGGCTGGTTGAAGTGAGCATTGCCGTTGCAGCTTTCAGCCTGAACCTATTGATGTATTCCAGCGGCATACAGCCCAGACTGCGGTAAAAAAGCCGGCGGAAAGTGGAAAGGCTGCATCTGCACAATCCGGCGAGTTCGGGAATATCCACGGGTTTCGCATAATGAGTGGAAATATGTTTCAGCGCAGGATAGACCCGCTCAATCTCCGCCGGGTCTTTTTTAGCGTGATTATCCGCCGCCGGAACCAGGCGCTGAAGCATTACCAGCAAATACCATGCCAGCGCCCTCACAGCGGAACGATATCCGGTCTCGGCGTTGTCCATTTCCGCAATCAGACGGCGTACCGCCGGAATGATTTCAGGATGGTCTTTCCCGTGAATGACATTTGGAAAATCCCTGCCGCTCAAACGGGATACGTCCAGCGCGTATTCTTCCGGCGGCAGCCATCCGGCAAGGAGCAGTGCAGGGTCAAAATTGATGAATTTCCAGTCGGAATTCACCGGGGAGGCGTTTTTCAGCATGTGAAACTCCTGGTGATTTATGAAGATGGCATCTCCCGAACTGCATGAGAATATCTTGTCCTCGACAATAAAAACCCCGGCGCCGGAACGGCAAAATCCGATTTCGCAGCAGTTATGCACATGCGGTAAATGCGGCGGAGTGCGGAAATCCGGATTGGTTACCGGAAAATCCTCAGGCAGATTTATCGGGTCGTAGAACCCCGCCCCCGCCTTTGTTGACTTTTTTTGCATAGTTTTTTGCTTTTTTTCAGGAAGATTAACTGTTTTAAGCAAAGTACAGTGATTGCAGAATAATTCAACAAGAGGAGACATGGAATGAAAAATAATCCTGCAGTAGTATTTCCCGAAGCCGGAAAAGCCGTTATTGAAGAACTGGCTATTCCTCATCCCGGCGATGGCGAAGTATTAATCAAAAGCGCTTGCACCATGGTCAGCACAGGCACGGAAATGACTGCATTCACGGGCGAATACCCGCCCGGATCAGTATGGGAAAAGCACTTCAAGTTTCCATACTGTCCGGGATACAACAACATCGGAACCGTGGTTGAAACCGGAAATGGAACAGACAGGGAACTGCTGGGCAGAAAATTCGCCACCTGGGGCCGGCATGCCGCCTATTCCGCACAGAAAGTCGAAAATCTTTATCCTGTCACACGGGAAATTCCGGACGAACACGCCGTATTCTTCACCATTGCGGAAATAGTGATGAACGGAATACGCCGTTCACATGTGCAATGGGGCGAAAGCGTTGTCGTTTACGGCATGGGGCTGCTGGGACAGTTTACGGCAATATTCGCCAGACTGTGCGGCGCCAGGCCGGTGTTCGCCGCGGATATTTCAGATTACCGTCTCAATGTGCTGCCGGAAGACAGCGGCATCGTGAAAATCAACACCTGCAACGGATGCGATATCGGAGATATCATCAAAGCGCACAATCGCGGCAACCTGGCGGATATCGTGTTCGAAGTCACCGGCAACGGCGGGCTGATTCCGTCGGAGTTCGCGGCATTGCGCCCGCAGGGACGGTTTGTGATTTTGAGCAGTCCGAGGGAAAAAACGCTTTTTGATTTCCATGACCTGTGCAACAATCCAAGCTACACCATAATCGGGGCGCATAATTTCTCACATCCGGCGGTGGCGACACCGGACAACCCATGGACCATGCAACGCCACGTGGAGATGTTCTTCGACCTGGTCGGGGACGGCGAGATTGATGTCGGCAGAATGATCAGCCGCAAGGTAGATTACACCCGTGCGGCGGAAATTTACGGGGATCTCCTGGCGGACCGCTCAAAAGACATGGGGATAATCATTGACTGGAGCAAGGCCGGAGCATGATGAAAACAGCTGACCCTAAGTAGTCGTATTCATAAATCCGATGACGTTGGCCGAGGTGGTTTCGGATGCCGGGGGCTGCCGCCGTTCATCCGTCATCCTGTCAAACCCTGACTGCGACAGACTTTGCGGAATTCGCAGCTTCCGCATTTTCCGGAAGGCTTGGATTCCGCAAAATCAATTCCGTCCGGAGTTCCGCCTTCAAAATCAACCATGCCAACCGAGCTCTCACGGATTATTTTGCGGACTTCGCAGAGGTTCCTGTAGGAATAAACGCGGAGGATATCTTCGTCTCCGTTCCTGAAAAAAAGATTATGGCAGTTTATTTTCTCTTCTGCGGTGTTGAACTTTCGTTCGGCGAAAAGGACGCCTACGGCCGATCTGAAATCCCACGACTCATTATCGGAAGGGGCGCCGTTGAAAAAATTCAGGATGTTCATGGTTCCGTCCTTACGGGAATAAATGAAATCCGGAGCCGTCCATATTTTAATTCCGTCCAATTCAAAACAATCAGGTCTCCTGAAATCCCTGTAATCCAGATACGGGATTTCCGCGAGTTCCGCAAAAACGGACGAAGCTGCGAATTTATCAGTTCTGCTTGCGAGGGAATCGGCAATATCCTGAAAATCAAATTCCCGCCGGGCGGAAGCATCCGAATAATAAAACTCCGAGAGATTGAGTTTTTTGGGGTCGTTCCTCCATTCTCCGGCGAGCATCCCGATCCATTCCGACCGGAGTTTCTTCAGGGCGGATTTCCTGATTTCGACCGGACTGAATCCTTCAAAACCGTTGCGCGACCTCGTGAAAACATCTCTGACGGTGTCCCTGAATATCTGATCCGTCCAGGATTTAACGGTTTTCAGGTTCTTGAGTTCGTACAGGATTTTCGAATCCGGAGCGGCGAATTTATCCCATCCCTCCCAGGAATCCATGTATCTCAGCCGATAGGCGGTCCTGCAGAAGTTGAAACAGCGGTGCCTTGAATATGACCAGGAAAACTCCCTTTCCATTAATCATTCCCCCTAGAATCCCGAGGAAGGGAGAAGATAGACTTTTCCGGGCTCAAGCATGTTGGTCCAGCTTTTCATGCCCGGGATGTCAATCTTGATTTTATTTCCGGGGCCTTTCATGCTCATGAAAAAATCTGAAAACGAGAAAACCCTCCTGTAGGTTACAACCTTGTAGTCGTCCTTTATTTTCGCCAGGCTCACAGCCTTGTCTATTGCGTCCTCGAAGAAGCCCAGGCCGTCAACCAGCCCAAGCTCCAAGGCCTTTTTCCCTGAAAAAATCCTGCCGTCGCCGATCTGCGTGGTTTTAATCTGCTCAACTGTGATGTTCTTTGATTTTCGTCCGGCGGCGACAATGTCCACAAACTCGCCATAGACTTCGGTTATGATATCCTGCGTGAGCTGTCTCTCGGCATCGGTGCGCGGACGCGCCCCGTTCAGCATGTCCTTCATTTCGCCGGATTTGTAGACTTCAGCCTGGAGTCCGATCTTGTTGAAAAGCTTCTGGTAGTTCATTGTCTCAATGATTACGCCTATGCTTCCTGTCGTGGTGAGCCTGTGCGCAATGATATAATCAGAGGCGACTGCAATGTAATATCCGCCGCTTGCCGCGACCGATTCCATGCAGGCCACGACTTTTATATTTTTACCCTTCAACTGCATCACCTTGTGATGAATCATGTCGGCGGCGGTGACTTCGCCCCCCGGAGTGTCAAGCTTCAGGATGACCGCGCTGACTTTGGAATCGTTTCCCGCCTGTTCGAGCTGGTCGCAAATCGTTTTTGAATTGGCTATCTGGTAAAAGCCTCCGTCGGCATTCATGATAACGCCTTTAATATCAACCACCACAACCTTGTTTGACGCGAAATGACCGCCTTCGACAAGCTCCTCCACGAATTTGTTTTTCCTGGTTTCAAACGGGGAAACCTCAGTCATGCCGCCAAAAGCCGATCCTGCGGCATAGAATCCCGCCACAAACAGGGCGACAACGCTCCCGAACACTACAAGACAGATCATCAGCACGACAAGCAGGATCATGCATCCCTTCCGGCTTTTTGGAGGGACGGATGCCTGCGGCGGAGGCTGCTGGGCGGGCGAAGGCGATGAAGATTGAGTTTGCGGCTGTTCAATATCGGTATTCTCGGACATGAGATATCTCCCGTGTGATTAATATTTAACTTCTTCATAAAATTTTCCCGGCGGGGAAAATTTTCACTGAAAGCCTAATATAGTTCCATGCGGTGCATTCACAATGTCAATTCCGGCCGAACCTGTCTTTCCAGTGACGGAATTCCCTGACATCCCACCTTGAAAGAACAAGTTCCATCAGGTCAAACCTGTAAACCGCCTTCGGGTTTCCGATTTCGCGGAGGTAGCTCATTGCGGCACGCCTTATCCTCTTTCTCTGCTTTTCCGAAAGACCTTCAGCGGGCCTTCCTTTAAAATAGGCATGTCTGGTTTTGACTTCGATAAAGCAGAGGATTGAACCGTCCCGGGCAATTATGTCAATCTCTCCGGAGTCCACCCTGTAATTCCTGAAAAGAAGATCATATCCGGAATTCCCGAGGTAGGAACATGCGATATTTTCACCGCGCCGGCCAAGCCTGAGATGCCCTGCCCTCAGTCGGGCAAAAGGAATCATTCGGAGTCACCTTTTTTACCGCCGGATTTCCTGTCCGACTGAATGAACTCGAAAAACAGGCAGAGTATTATTGACGCTCCGGCAAACCAGAGAAAGAGGCTGTCTCCGGAAAAGAACTGGTCAAGCCTGTCGTTGTAATTTGCGGGTTTCGGCCAGGTGTATATCGTGCCGGAGATGCTCTTGGAAATATACTGGACAAAGGGAAGCGCCATCATCATGCCTGCAAAAACCCATATCGCATAGATTCTGCCAGCTCCGATTGCCGCAACCGCCGTCGAGGGAACCTGTCCGCAGAAAACCACGCCGGCCGCGCAAATCATTCCGCCCAGCGCCGACCCCCAGAAATAAGTCGGACGGATGTTGTAATGGACAATGCCGAATCTTTTCAGAAAATAGAACAGGATAATTCCGACGGCAATCGAAGTGAAGAGAGTCTTGAAAAACTGGCTGTTCCTCATGGACAGCTGATCCAGGAATGTTTTCCTCCAGGCCAGTTCGGATCGTATGAGAATGAAGCCGAGCGCAACCCCGAAAAGGATTGCCGCAACGATTCTGTATGTTCCGCTGAGAGCAAGAGGTTCCATGCGTAGTCCCTTTATTTCACGTTTCCATGTTTTAAAGTCGTCACTGGTCACTGTCTTTATTCTTGGCGCCCTTGTCTTTTTTAGGGGACTTTCCGCCGCCCGCAGACACCATGCCGTAGACACCCATGAAAATCACGCCCCATACTATGAATGAGAAAATGAATATCCAGGCTCCGGTTGAAAGCTGCATCGCGGCACACCACTGCCCCTCAAAGGAATCCCCGGAAAGCTGAAGCCCCAGCATCACAAGGAATCCGCCGACAAGCCCCTGCAGTGTTGCGAGCCCGAAAGAACCGAAAACACCCTTCTCCTTAATGTCTTCGGGCAGGAGCCGGAATCTCCATTCTCCGCCGATGAAAGCCGCAACAAGGGCTCCAAGGAAAATCCCTGCGAGAAATCCGGTATGCCAGTCAAAGGGGGGGAATTCATTTACGGTGCGCCTGTTTATGGTGTTCTTGCAGTAATCCGAAATCATTATATAGGAATCGCTCATCCCGATTGTGGTATCGAAAAGATAAAGAGCCAGCATGAAAAGGAAGGCGAGCGCCGTTCCCGACATATAGGCGGACCACTTGCCTGTAAGAGATTTTACCATGGATGTAACACAGGCGTCCTGCCTGCGGCCTTAAATACGATTTCCCGTGCGATTGGATTAATCCGTATAAATTAAATTCATTTTTGAAATATTCTACAAGGAAGCAAAATATTTTTTAAGCAGGACAGGATTTACAGCATGCCACTGACGGGGATTTTGATTTTCATTTGCAATTGCCTCAGTAATGGCAAACCAGCATCTGGTGGCAGGCGAATTTACCTATATTGATGTTGACACGCCCGTCAGACTCGGAAAAGCCGATGTCCATGCCTTGCGGCTCAAGGGTGACTTTCTTGATTTTCCTGTCCAGCTTCAGCGAGACAGATGTTCCGAAGAGCGGATCAAGCCCCTCAATAATCTCAACACTGTTGCAGGGCCTGATAAAATCGCCAGGATTACTGTTTGAACCGCCGCGCACAATCTTATTGGCGTAGAGCAGATGCAGCACATAGCGTTTTTCGGACGCCTGTTCCATGAGGGTCACCCTCGCCTGGGGCGGGAGACTGCTCTTCAGCCCGATGTCATCGCCGAGCATTTCCCTTATCGCATTAACCATGTAATCCCTGTAAACGGATGCGCCGTACCAGCGGTAATTCTCAAACACCGGATGCGCCAGGTACATTATGTTGCCCTTGACAGAGCCTGAGTCAAAGCCGGAATCCTCAAGTTTATACGGCGTATGCTGGTGGGAGCAGAAATGACTATATTCGCGGTTGAAATACGGATCGTAAATCCTGCCGCAGGATTTCACGCCTTTTTTGACTTTAATCCTGTGAGACCTGAAATACATCACGACAGGGGAGTCGAGGAATTCCGAGCGCAGCTCCTCCGATGGCAAAACATAGTCGGGCCGGAACTCGCTCAGCCCGCAATACTCGGCGCCGACATCCCACAGGAAGGATTTCCTTTCAGTGTCAAGGCCGCTGACTCCGGTCAGAAGCATTTTGCCGCCGTTTTTGAGATAAGCGTCAATTTTTTTCTTCAACGCCGGACCTGCGTTCACATCGTCCGGCAGGATAATCATCTTATATTTTGACACATCCATGTCCGAGTCAATAATATCAAACAGGAAATGCCCCTCAAGCAGCAGGCGCGAGGCGCCGATGTCGGAAGGATGGTTTTGCGCCTCGACATCATTGGCACCCTCAACGGAATAGAGGCCGATATCGGAGGCGTTTTCAACGTTGTCACACCAGGGCTCTTTCGCTTCGACTTCCCTGTACGCCTCGCCGATAATCCTGTATGTGGTGGAGTCAAGCCTTCCCGAGGGATGCAACTGGTCGCCGATGCTGCATTTTGCCCCGACAGCCAGCATGGAGGCGCACTCGTAGCGCAGCGCGTCCGGATGCTTGTATCCGCCGAACTCGCCCCATGTGGTGTGGAATTTCCCCGTCATGCCCAGAAAATCAAACTTCAAATTCGAGCAGTATTTCGCCACCATCGGGAAATGGTCGTAGCCCCAGCCGCCCGTCGGCAAAGACTCAAGCTCCAGATGACTGAAATATTTGAGTTTTTCCCTGTATGCCGGGGACACATGCCCGCTGTTGTGGAATATGGGCATATTTTTGTCAAAAGCCTTGGCGGCCTCCGTGGTCTTCCTGTAGTAATTCATCAGAACCATCTGGGCATGTTTTTTGCGGTCCGCCTCCTTGCGAGGGTCAAAGCCGTTTTCAGCCATGGACTTCATGCAGGTTACGCAACAACACTGTCCCTGGCTGATGATATCCAGGAATATGCCGTCGCAGGAGGGGTAGAGTTTGACAACCTCCCTGATCTGCTCGCAGATATGGTCCAGATACGGAGAATTAAAACACATCTTTCTGAAGCCCGGCCACAGCGGATCGCAGGAGCGGCCCTCGAAATTATTCTCATTCCATTCAGGGTGCAGCCCGCCCATGAGCCAGTTTGCACCGAAAGTCAGATATATCGGAACGTTGACATCTATCTCCTTGCATGCATCAAACTGGGCCTTGAGCAGGTCGAATTTCAAATGCGGGTGCTTTATTCCGACCTTTGTGTCATAATAAGAGTATCCATGGTGGCAGAGCGCGAAGGTTGTTATTGAGTCAACCGCCGCATCTTTCAATGTTTCCTGGTACTCTTTCCTGTTGAACTTTTCGCCTATTCCCCCTATGTCGGGCGACGTGTGAAAGTCCAGGTGTATCTGCCTGAATCTGAGCTTGCGCGGCAACAGTCCAGTGTTTGAAAGTTGACTTTCTGGTTTTTTTCCCATTTCTTCGTTCTTCCTTGTTTTTATAAGATTCAATCGGCATATGGTTCCCGCTTGCAAATCCGCCACATCCCATAAATCCGACTTTCATCTTTTCCATGTCCTTAATCCCCGGACATAAGTCCCCCTATTATTCCTTCACAACTTCCAGCCATTTTTCGGCGTTCTGCCTGATTTCAACAGAACTGATCAGGCCGCGATTCACGGTAATGCAGGCAATACTCATCTCACATGGCGGCTCCCCGTCCGAGGCGGTGACAGTACTGTAAAAGTAATTGCTGGCAAGATCCTCCTGGGCCAGACCGGCAATTGAGCCTCTGCCGACGACCTCGCCGTTGATATGGATTACGGCTTCATTTTCGCGGTTGACGACTGCGGTCACATATATCCAGGTTCCGGATTCGGGACGTTTGCCGGCATCGGTGTCTATCTGCACCTTGTTGTATTTGTCCGGAGCAAACGGCTTGGCGACCAGCAGCAGATAGAAATTAATCTTGCCATTGGTGACCATCGCGCCGAGGCGGTATCCCTTCCCCAGATAGCTGCCTGCGCCGTTGCACATTACGTAAGCATGGCCCTTGGTGCCGGTAATCCTGACCATCGCCGACAGGGTCATGCTGTCTTTGCCCATACTCAGATATTTCAGGCTCGGGGTGCCGGGAATAGACAGACGCCCGTTCAATGGAATCTGCATAACGGCAAGATTCTTCACATTGATCCGGGTTGCTCCGCCGACATTTCCAATATCCAGTTTATTGTCGCCGGTATCCTGGAATTTACCGTCTTTCGACTCCAGATTCAGCATCAGATCAGCCGAAAACCCCTCAAGCCCGCAACAAATAATCGCCGCGATAATGCTTTTGCATAACAGTGACTTTATCATGCTGAACTCCTTTTTTTATTTCGCCTTTTCGATCTCGATGCCGTTCAGGCCGACACCGCCCCAGGCTTCGACGGACAGAATGCCGTTTTTGACGGCAACGTCTTTCCATACTTCCACATACGGTCTGGCAAAGCCTCCGGCTTTAATAACCGGATTAATGTCCTTTCTGGCATCCTTGCCTATTTTCACCGAAAACACACGACCTTGTTCTTTGTTCGGCGGATAAGTTTCCGCGATATGGACATAGACGTTGTAATTGCCGTCAGGCAGCGGGAAATGATAGAATACCTGTTTGCCATAGGCTTCAGTCTGATAGATCTGCGGACATTTGGCGCCTTCAATCGCCAGGTCGCCGCGGTCGGCGAAGCTGGCGAATTCGTTGCCGTAGCAGGAACCGTTAAAGCTCTGGTCCGGCAGCCACAGATTGCCGTCGAGGTCGGTATATTCCCTGTCGCAGGCGCAGTTAATGCGGGCGCGGCCAGTCTCCAATTGCCTGAGCATCGTCTGCTGTCTCAGTGCGGCAGTCTTGTCAAGCAACCCCGACAAATGAGTCGCCACTTCAAAATCATTCAGGACGTCCTGCAACTTGACGGCATCGCGATCATTGAGGGAATATCGCCTTATTTTGTCCACAATAGGAGCCGGAATCTTCTTCAACAGGCTTGACTGCTGCAATATCATATTGCCCAACGCTAAAATTTCAGCCTCTTCTTTTTCCGGCAATGCAAACTGGCAGCGGAAGACCGACGGTTCGGCATCGGCACATTTAAATATCCTTACCGAATACGGTTTCATGGTGACCGGCATCTGCTTCCCGTTTAAGGTTTTGTCGTAGACCATGTCCCCGACCGTTTTGCCTCCGGCCTTGATCCAGCCGGTCAGCGGATACGGCGTGGCGTTGACCAGCCGCAGCCAGGCTGCGCCGCCAGTACGGGCGGCTTGCGCCGCCGACACCCCGCGGCATCTGTCATCCGGCAGTTCCTGGAAATCCGCGACGGGAGTCGCGTACAGGGATCTGCAGAACATCCGCATGGATTCAGTGCCGGCACTTTCCCAGTTGCAGTCGGTCCACGCAAAGAAAATGGCCTCCGGCACCACTGTTTTCGACATGTTGACAAATTCTTCGGAAGCATTATCACCGGCTCCGCGAATGACAAAAGCCGCCCGCAGGGTCATATTCCAAAGCCAGTTTTTAGCGGCAGTCGCCGGGCAGTCTATTTCATTCAGTCCGTCCAGGCACGGATAGAGCCTCGGAAACTTCCTGACGACTTCCGTGGTTCCCCTATTGGTGTTCCAGCCGTGCATCGGCAGGAAATCAGCAGATGCGTTACCCCCGGCAAAAGTCTGTTTATGGTTCGGGACGATCATTTTGATTCCCGGCAGTTTTTCATACATGTCCAGCATCAGGTTGTTTGCTTCAAATGCGCCTTCCATGGCGTTATTCCGGTTTGCCGGGGTGGCGCTTTTTGAGGCAAAAGCCTCGTATCCCCCAAAGAAGTCTCCGCTCCATCCGCCGGAGGGGCTGGAATGCAGGCTTGCATCGCAAATGTACAGCGGCCATTTGTTTTCACCGGCGGAGATGCGGGTGGAAACTTCCTTGAAGAATTCCAGCACTTTTCCGGCGCGCCACTGCATCCACTGTGTCCGGTGCTGCCCTGTCAGGAGTTTGAACCGCTGTTCAAAACGGTCAGGCGCACCGGCGTTGACCGCCAGACTGACGCCGGTTTCCTTTTCAAACAATCCGACGGTCAGGTCGTCATACCCGACTTCCTCCGGAATAGAGCCCAATACGCTGAACGTCGGAGTCCACCAGGCGCCGCGGATCATGAACAGCCCGTCCACGCCGCCATCCGCCTGATAGTTGTTGTAAATTGCGGACAGCAGTTCCAGGCAGGCGGCTTTAACCGCCGGATGCAGGAAGTTGATTCCGCACCCCAGAGAGTTCGTCACCGGCTTGCCTGACCGGTCGAGGAAGTAGATGCTTTCCGACTTGCCGGATTGCATCTGGCGCTGACTGCCCGCCTTGTCAAGCTCCACCTGCAAAGTCGGCGACGAAACAAATTCAAATCCGAGCATGCAGTGGATGCGGTTGGCACGATACATCTGGATCATCAGCCGGAGCGGATCGAAAACCGCCTCCGCAATGTTATTATTATGCCTGACCACTGGAATCTGGCCGTTGTCATACATGTAAGCGCCCTCCACGGCCATGTTCATGCCCTGGAACCGAAGCAGCTTGATTTTCCGCTCGCAAATCTTATACCATGAATACCAGTTATTACGCCGGTAGTCCATGGTAAACTGCCGCAGCAGGGGATTGCCGCCGTTGCCGGATACCGCCGCCTGGTTGAGCCGTTCGTAATGTGTGCCGAACATGCGCCCGCCATCCGGCATTTCCATGCCGGGAACGCCACCTTTCAGCGTGTAGATGTTGATCTTGGTTGCCGCCGCCGTTTTGCCGCCGGCTCCATTCATGACGACAAGCGCCGCCGCCTGACTGCACGGAAAATAAAGATAACGCAGTTTCTGCTCTTTGCCGGTCAGCGGATAGCGCTTGCCGGTAATGCATGAGCCGGTGGTGTTGAACCAGCCGCGGCGGCCGTCACCGTGATTACTTGGAAACGGCACCGGAAGCTGTTCGACAACTCCGGAATAAACGCCGCGAATGTCGTTGTCCGGGATGAGGATTTCCACCAGATAAGGCTCACCCAGCTTCATGCCGTGCAGCCGGTAGGCAAAATAATCAAAAGCATTGGCGCCGGTTTCACGGTAGGCCATGCCGTCTTTTTCCACAACTCTGCCCTTATCCAGTTTAGGTGGATTGTACATGCCGGCATGATCCAGGAATTCCGTATCGTCCGTAGCTGCTGCGGCACAGTCAATGCTGCGCACCAGCACCAGCCGCCGCTCCAGCTCCTGTTCGTAATCCGCCGGCTTGATCATGTCCTGGGCAATTGGGCCGGCAACCACGAACTCGTCATTGCGCTCATCCAAGGCAAGGTTGCCGGAGGCGCTGAGTCTCCAGTAGATGCGGTACGGCCCGGCAGGGAGTTTGTCCAGCGTAACCTTGCATGCCGCCAGTCCGGCTTTTTCAATGTATCCGGGATTGACTGGAATCGTCTTGCCTGTAACGCAGGTGTCCTGGTTTTCAACATAATAGCTTAACGCCGTCTTGCCGGCCAGACCGGCGGGGATTTTCACCGTGAATGACGGAGCTTCCGAATCCGTGAACACCGGAAACTGCCGTTCCGCCGGAACTGTGTCCAAAAGTCCCATGTGCGCCGGGTCGAGTCCGCTTCCGGCGTTCTGTCCGTCAGCCAGCCTGACATAATCATCATTTGGGATATCGGTAAGGGCGGCATTGACCCATGCACTGTCATCACATCCCGGCTGCATCCAGTCCGGTTGACGCAGAATGGAGCATTTCCACTTGTCGTCACCCAGCAGGCGGGTCAGCTTGCCATCGCGATCCACCGCAGCGCCTTCGAAATGCCAGTCGGGATTGCCATCAGCCCAGGAGCGGAATTCCCGGCTGAACGCAATGGTGTTTTCGCCTTTGCGGAGGAACGATTGAATATCCAGAGTTTTCTGAATGCCGGACGGATAGACTTTATTGCCTGAATCCGCCTTCTGCCCGTTGATGTACAGTTCATACGACGGACAGACCCGGAAGGTGGTTTTCGCCATCACCGGCGCTTCGGACAAGTCGAATTTCCGGCGGAAAAAAACCTCCGCCGAAGCCGGGACGATGCTGAGATTTTTGACTTTGACCTGGGCGTTCGGGGTCAGGCAGTCGAACTGGATGCCGACGATCAGCGGAGATGGGATGACTACCCGCACAATCCCGAGATTGTCGTCGCAGGTCTGCGCACCTTTGCCGTTTACCGTAAATTCCCTGACCTTACGGTAGACCGGATTGCCGTTTTTAAACGTAAAATATCCGAAGCGCCATTTTGTGGTATCGTTCTGCTCGACCTCAAGATGCAGCCGGTAAACGTCTTTCTTCGCCTGACTCCAGCCGGAGCCGAAGCGGATGCCCGGCGCAGACAGCGCGATTTTGCTCCGGCCAAAACCGAAAGAGAATTCCTTGTCCCCGGT
>JBAYFV010000065.1:0-13030 GCA_041666985.1 Victivallales bacterium | reverse complement strand
TTTTTCCCGGATGTTTAAGAAGTTCCAGAAGAACTCTCCCGGCGCCTATCGCAGACTCATGCAGTAAAATCACCCAAAATGTTACATTCGTACACATAAATGCGTCTTTTAACCATTTCGTTTCTACCTTGATTGCGGTATAATCAAGGCAGTTTCAACATTTGGGAATATCAAATCTGAGTTGCCAATGACTTATCCCGGCTTACAGTAATGGAAAAAGGAGGGATTTGAAATGAAGAACTGTTCCAGTGAAGACGGAAAAACGGCCTATAAAGAACGACAGGGGGGATTAAATGATACTGGATGCCTGATGCAGGATATAATAAGCCAGCAGCCTGCATCCAGGAAACTTGCATCGTTCACATTGATCGAACTCCTGGTCGTAATCGCCATCATAGCAATTTTGGCCGCTATGCTGCTTCCGGCTCTGAAAAATGCCAAGGATAATGCAAAAAGACTCCTTTGCATCAACAATTTGAAACAGATCGGGGTGGCCACGCATAGCTATGCGAACGATTACAATGGCTATCTGGCACCACAAAATCCTCGCACTGTAAGCCAGGATCCGTTCGCTGACAGCAACTACACTGGCCAGCTCAACTCACATGGACTCGCTAATGCACCCGCAAATCCGGTTGGACTGGGAATACTTGTCCTCGGCGATTATCTGCCGATCATGACACATCCTTCCAATCCTGGCCACAAATTTTCCGTGACCTTGATGTGTCCGACAGAACAGATTAAGAATAACCGCGACTTCCCGTGCCGTTATGCAAGCGATTTCAGTGGTCGCGACTATTATGTGCTACAAACAAGTTACTACTACTTTGGCGGAGCAAGATGGACGGGTACGCATGTGACAGACAACAATAACATAAAAAAGCCGCGGGCAAGAATCACGGACTGGCCGGGAGCCTCCATAGCAAGGGATTGCAGTCCTTTCATCCATGGGACAAAACCAATTCCAAATGTCCTTTACCTGGACGGGCACGTGCTTTCCTTCCCATGCAGAAATTATGCTGATTTCCTTAACGGCTATAAAACCCGCCCATTCGAGGATTGACGGCTCTGTAAAGAAGCAGCGTATTCAACATTAATCATCAAACAGGAGATTTCATGATCTTTCCAGCGCCATTTAGGAACTGGTTGTTGTCGATGTTCAGGATAACGTGCCTGAGTGCGGTTTTGCTGATTCCCGGCATCCAAGCCCAGGAAGGCGCTCACGTCAACAAGGAGCGCATCATGGCAAAAAGTTTCCGGCGGACAGCCGCCACCCACGAGAACGCCCTCATGCCGAAAGGAAAACCTGCCTCCGAACTCACCCTGGCTGCCGGGGGACTGACGACGTATTGCATCCTGATCCCATCTTCGCCGACGACGATGGAGGAGAAGGGAGCTGCGGATTTGGCGCAATGGCTGAAGGTCATGACCGGTGCCGACTTCTCCGTGATTAAGGAAAAATCGGGAACCCCATACGAGCGGGTGCTCAGCGTTGGCAACACGGTGTTGCGGACTGAGGCGGGGATGGTGTCGGCGGATCTGCGCTTGGATGGCTATGGCATCGCCGTCAAGGACAACAACCTGTTCATCACGGGGGGCATCCGCAGGGGTGTCATCAATGGCATCTATGCACTGCTCGAGGAGGATCTGGGTTGCCGCTGGTATGTGCCGGGAGATGCCGGTGCCGTAATCCCGTTCCGTCCCACGTTGCGCTTCCGTCCGGTGCCGCGGGTCTTCCAGCCGCCTTTCGAACTGTTGCGCAATGTCTACTATTCCGATGCCCAGGACGTGGACTGGCGGCTGCGCAACCACACTTTCGACTGGTCGCCCAACCCTTCGAAGTGGGGTGGCTACGCCAAGTGGATTCCCAACTTCTGCCACACCTACAACAGCTTTCTGCCTCCGGCCGAATACTTCAAAGCGCACCCTGAGTATTACATGCAGAAAGACGACGGCACTCGCAGCAATATGCAGATCTGCCCGACGCATCCCGATGTCGGTGCCATCGTGTTGGAGAAGTCCAGGGGCTGGCTACGGAAGACACCAGATGCCGTCTTCCTAGATGTCTCCCCCAACGACGGCGGCGGGGCTTGCCACTGTCCGACCTGCAAAGCGTTGATTGCCCAGGAAAACACCGAGATGGCGCCGCTCCTGCAACTGGTGAACCAGGTCGCCGACGGCATCCGGGCGGATCACCCTCAGGTAATCGTGACCACTTTGGCCTACTTGAACACAGTGGTGCCGCCGAAGTCGTTCGGACCGCGCCCCAATGTGGTGATCTGGTTATGCACGGACGCGCATGCCTGGGGCTTCAAGGATCTCTTCATTACAGAAACTGACAGAAGCGCGTCGGCCATGCATGCGTGGCATGATCGTTGGAAAGCACCCTCCATCGTGTGGGACTACCCGTCATACTTCAACAATCTGCCCGTCAATTTCAACCTGCCGGTCATCGCCTCCAACCTGCGCTGGTACGCCGCACGGGGCGCTAAAGGCATTCTCTTCCAAACTACACACAACCCTAACTACGGCGTTGACCACAGCTACCAGCGCAGTTGGATTTTCGCCAAGCTGGGTTGGGATCCGACGCTGGACACGCAGGCGCTGGTTCGCGATTTCAATACTGGCTTCTACGGGGCGGCGGCGCCGCACATGCAGGCGTACGAAGACATGCTCTGGTCGGCCTGGGAAAGCTGGCATCGGGAGAAAGTGACGGATATACCCTGGAACAGCGCGCAGGCCCGCAAGGAGAAGCGTTCCGGGCAGGTTGCGGTGGATGCCGCCTTCTGGACAACGGCGGAAACGCACCTAACCACTGCCGAGAGCGTCGTCGCCGGGGACGAGCTGTTGCGGCGGCGGGTGCGTACCGCCCGCCTGCCACTGATGTATAAGAAATTGGAGAACGGCCCCAACGGGGATTTCGCCGCATATAACACCATGATCAACGAATTTGAGGCGGATGCCAAAGCGGCGAGACTCCTGATCCTGGAAGGGGTTACCGGTCCGCCGATCACGGAAGACCTCTCCAGAAAAGTTTATCTTTGGCGCAAGCTGGCCGCACCCCAACCGGTTCTGCTGTTCATGGAGTTGGAAAGCGTCTGGCGGTTTGCACCGGATTCGGAGAACAAGGGCGTGACGGAATGCTGGTTCGATCCCGACTACTCGGATCTGGCCCGGGCTTCGGTGCGCCCGGATACAGGGAAGGGCTGGGAAAGCCAGGGCTTTGCCGGTATCCATCTCGGATGGTATCGTCAGAAATTCAACATCACGGAGGAAATGCTCCGACGACCGGTTCTATGGATGCTGTTCGGTGCGGTTGACGGGAAGGCCGAGGTTTTCATCAATGGCAAGCTTGCCTTCAAGCACACAGATAAATCCACGGGATTGCCGCCTGTAACGCCATGTGACCGACCGTTTGTCTTCGATGCCCGTTCGTTCATGAAAGCCGGAACGAATACGCTCGCGGTGCGCGTGACCGACACGGCGGGCATGGTTGGCATATTGCGTCCGGTGTTTCTCATCATGCAGCATGAAAAACCTAATCCACAAAAGACGCTGGAGGTCATTCAATTGATCAAGACCAAGGGGAAAATTGAAACAACAACCTCGTACGGCGAGATACTTTTCTCAGATAATTTTTCGGGAAACACCGTCAACCCTCCAACTTTCGCGGAAGACAATGCAAAGTGGGTGATCGACAGCGGTGCATTCAAGGCGGACGGAACTGCCGTGGATGGTAATTATCAACCGACGGCTGGAGAGCTCAACTTCGGGACAGCCGCAGGAACCAAGATCCATGTTGATCTGGCAGGATCAAAAAAGTTCGCGTCACTGGAATTTAACTTGCGCCACTCGAACGGAACCCACGCAAACTATCTCTTTACCATCAGGGTGGAGGATCTAACCGTGGCGGGAAGTTTTTATGACATCAAGATGTCCTTGAACCCAGGTTACTTCGGCACCACGGGGTTTGCGCTGTACGCCAACAAAGCGCTGACGGTGCTCGGCGTCAAGGGCAATGCAATCCAGCAAGGGGGTGCCATCTTTGAAACCTTGAGACTCGAGTTCGACCCCGTTGGCGGCTTGATGTTGAGGAAAAACGGCATCGAGGTGCTGAATGCACCAAACTCCCTTAAACTCACAAAGATAAACCGTATCAGTCTGATCAACGAATCCGGCACGGTGAGTTATTTTGTGGACAACGTTCAAATGGATGGAAACGTCCCGTAAATTAAAAAAAAGATACGAAAGGAAAATACTAAATGTATCAACGATTGATTGTAAGATTTGTTGCTACGTCTGTAACCGCCGTGACTTTACTGGGGATGACAATGACGGAGTCCCTCGCCGCAGGCCGGTCTTGCCTGGTATTGGCGGATGGTTATGTTTCGGAGTATGCCTGGGGAAAATATGACGAGAGCCATTATCCCCAGTATCACCCCGGACATGCTTTTTTTGTTCGCGGGATTCTGGATTATTCCGGCCGGTTCGGACGCTGGCTGGAAGACTATGAGGTTGAACGCATTGACCTGGAAAAACACACGGGGGCTTTGGTTCTGGACAAGATTGATCTCGTGGTCATTGACGATGTACGCCAATATATCCTGGCCCCGTATGAGCCGGCGATTGTCGAATATGTCCGCCGGGGCGGCGCGTTGTTGGTGTATGCCGGTTACTGGGGATTGGGCGGCGCGCCCAAAGACGAATACAATGTCAACAAGACGACAAATAACTCCCACAGTCCGTTGGCTGAGATCCTGCCCGTTGAAATCGTCGGCGTCCCGGACTGGGAATTGAAAACAAAATTGTGGGGCAGCCCCGTGTTTAAAGACATGAATCTATTCGACGGGATGGATGCGTTCCAATGGAAAATCTATGGCTTGCATGCCTGTCGCGCAAAGGGCGATGTTCTGGCGGAGATAAACGGCAAACCGCTTATTTGCTCCGGAGTTTCCGGCAAGGGGCGGATGGTTGTTTACACCGGTGACGATCTGGCTTGGATTCGCGCGGGCGGACGCGAGAGTATCATCAATCCATTCTCGAAATCGTTATGGCGCCGGTTGGCGCGCGTGGCCGTGGGGGATGACAAAGGCAGGGCGATTCCGGCAATCTCCGACCAGCTTCCGGCATGGGAGAAGACGGCCGTTTTCGCGCATCCGGATCAACCCGTCAATTTTGTGTGGGGCGGATATTTTCCATTTTCCGGCGTGCCTGAACTCGAAAAGTCATGGGCGCGCGATCTTGTGACCCATTCCTGTAACTTCTATATGGACGGAAATGTTGACACGTCCAAAGTGCTGGGTGAAGCCGGGATTGCCGGCAGTTTCGCCGGTGGCCGGTGGATTCCGAAAAAGAGCTGTATCAACACTCCCGAAACCTTGCTGAAGATGGAAGCAGGCATAGCCGGCAAAGCGTCGGCATTGACTGGATCTCCCTGGATCACCTACGGACACATGGGTGATGAGCCCGAATACGGCTTCTGTTCGTGCGAACACTGTCAAAAGAAGTTCAAGGAAATGTATGGTTACGACCTTCCCCCGTTGAAAAGCGACTTCTCTCCGCAATATCTGGATCAGTGGATTGATTACTGTCTGTTCAAGAACAAATCCGTGGGCGCGATGTACAAACGCGCCGCTCAGGCGGCACACGCAGTCAATTCGAATTTGAAATATATGTTTGCGTCAACGCCGCAATGCGGCGGCATGGCGTATGGAGACGACCAGTTGAACACCCAGTCCGGTTTCGATTTGCTATGGGATCATCCCTATCCCGGCACCCAGGCGATCAGGGTGGGCCTGAATTCCGCCATCCTTGAGGAGACCGCCGTTCTTCAGGGGCGCCCCTACGTGCCGGTTTACAGCCTCTTGCAGGGATTCGACTCGTATGACCGGGTGCCAAATATACCGCCGCCGGAATATATCCGCACAATGGCTTGGCAGGCAATCGCGCACGGCACGGATTCCGTGGGCTGGTTTATTTATAACGCTTACTGGTGGAGCATGCCGGGGACGGAAGCGTGGGAAGAAGCCGGGCGCATGGGCAAGGAAGTGCTCGAGCCTCTGACACCGACGCTTTACCGGATGCTCAACACGCCACAGCCTATCGGCCTGTTATACAGCTACTCGCAAGAGGCGGTGGATGGCCTGAAGGCGCTGGCTCCCAAGGAAACCGATCCTTGGAATTCCGTGATACGCTGGTGGTCGCTGCATGCCCTACACGAAGCTTATGAGGTGATGAAGTATGCACATCTGCCGTTTAACGTAGTCAGTGAGCATCGTCTGTTCAGGGGCGACAAATTACCGTGGAAGGCGATTGTCATACCCTATGTCGAGCATCTGCATGCCAGTAGCCGCTCGGTTCTGGAAAAGTATATTGCGGATGGCGGAATCGTTTATCTGGGCGCGAATTCCACACTGGCTCTCAAGGGTGCCATAAGATTGCCGATGAGTTTCGATAATTTCTTTACAACCTGGTGGCCGAAAGACAAACCAAAAGAATGGAACCAGCGGCGCTCCAGAATCTATACTGTCGGCGCATCGTTGGAGAAGGCCGTGGAGATGCGCAGGATATTTTCCCCCTTTCTGAAGGAAACCATGGTTGCGGTTGATGACCCCGAGGTCGTTTACAATGTCCGCCGGGCGGGCGACGCAAAATACATCTTTTTCGTCAATGACCATCAAATTAATCCCGTTTCAGCGGAACTACGCAAGAAAAGGCAGGAGTATAATCATTTTATGTTGATGCCCATGGAGTTTCCAAAGGCGGATACGAAGATCAGCCTGCGCGGTCAGGGTTATCTTTATCCGCTCCTGCCGTCGTCCGGCGCTCCGTTGGAACTGAAGGGGGATGAAGGCATCTCCATGAACCTGAAATTGGATGGGGGAGCCGGTGCGGTCTTCCTGCTTTTGCCGGAGCAGATCGCCAGACTGGAGTTCATATCGCCACCAAAACGGAGTAAGGAAGGGGTTCGCATCGAAGCTCGCATTCTTGGAAGTGCAGGAGTGATCAAGGCGGTGCTGCCGCTGCGTATCGAGATCGGCTGCACCGAGGCCAAGCAGACGGTCTATGCCGCCACTGAAGATGGCGCCGTATCCTGGACAGCACCATTTCTGAAGGAATTCCCCGACGCGCCGCTGATGGTCACGATAACCGACCTGGCTTCCGGGAAAAGCGTTCAGGGCTGTGTGCCATAAAAGGCATTGAGTTGTTTTCAGAGAAAACATGGATGGATATTTCAGCATGAGGAAATTACGGAATGTCTTGATAATCAAACAAGAGGATATGTATGAACGAGGAAAAACTTTTGAAAAAAGCCATAAGGATAGAAGCTTGGCTTGAGGAGCATTTTGTCGATCAGAATGGCGTAGTATACACATTCATTGACAAAGAGACCTTGCTCCCGGCGCAGGAAACGCTTTTCCATGATGCCGGCCCCCGGAAATGCGTGGGGGACTGGTCCGTGGAAGGCTTTACGCGCAGCGAGCTTGCCGCCTATGAGAACTGCGGCATGTGTACGGGCGCATACATGCAGGCACTTTTGTACCAGTACCGCGTTGGGCATGACTCCAAAACGCTGGAAAAAGCCCAGCGCTGTTTCGGTGCGTTGAAAAGAATCTTTGAAATTGGCAAACAGTCCGAGGCGGGATTCTTTCCGAAAATATATGGAAACAGGTTTTCCTATGAGACAAGCACGGACCAGGTGCTTTATACCGTAATGGCGATGGATCATTTTTATGAATTTGCATCTTCATCGGAAAAAGGTGAAATAGACGAAATGATTTCGCAGATGATCAGATTCTGGGTCAAGCGGAATTACAAGTACACCTATTTCCATCTGAAGGACATGCAGTGGCCACTTGTGCGCTTCCCGGCTCTTCTTCTGCTGGCGTATAAGCATTCCCAGGATATTACCTTCAAGAAGGAATATGAGAGATTGCTTTCCCTCGGGTTCACAACGGAACCGGAATGGGCGCAACTCAAAGGGAAGAAAGCGGGAAAGAGCGAGCCATGCGAATATGAGAAAAAACATAATGCATGGCTGGTTGGAAATATGGGTGACTGCATCACGATGGACGTGATGGAGTTGGACTACCTGCTCGCTAACGATCCAGGGAACTCGTTGGCGGCGACGTGGAAGGAGTCCGTGTTGACAATGTGGAATGAGGCGAAAATAACCCTTGCCCCCAAAGGCAAATATTATTCTCAGGTTCTAGTGGATATGAAGACCAGTGAAGTCAGGCGTACTCCAGGATATCAGCAGGGCGATACGGAATGCCATGGAGCGGAATCCGGATGGAGCACCATGGTCGCCCGAGCCGCAGTCACCGCAGCAAAATATTACCCGAAAGACGATGGGATGACCGCCGCTGCGGATAATGTCTTGAATTCCTTGGATATAAAAGACTTCACATATTATGATGAACCAGAAAGGTTTCCCCCCGAGTTGAGGTTCAAAACCCGTTTCCTGAGCGGTGATGCCATTACAAACTGGCTTTGGGCGTATTGGCAGGGGAGGTTCCAGAAGTCATGGTAATCGATGCTTTTCGGCGGGGATGGCGGAGTACCCGGAGGCGCCAATATCTGGCCGCGCTTATTTGTTGAAATGTATGAAGCCGCTCAAAAAAGCGAAATGGAAGAGATTTTGAAATGCCAGGAAAAGATATATCAACTCCGCGAAGTCTACAGCCTGGGGAAATATTCTTCCAGCTTTATCAAAGGAGTGAAATGCGCATTATCCCTGATGAATATCTGCGATGACTTTATGGAAGAACCCTTTCATCGTTTCAGAGGCGGAGAGAGAAGCTTGGTTGAGAAAAAACTGAAAGAATTGGCGCTGAAATAATATTGAGTGACAATGCCGTAATTGTGGCAGAAAGGGAACAATTAATGAGAGGAGCTTACTTTGTTTTCGAATAAGCATACTTCAAAAAAAACAGCCCCGGTCATGGATCTTGACTACGACCTGAGCTGTGCTTTTCATACGCCGGAAATCCTTGAGCGTAAAATCAGAATGCTGGCGGAACACGGCTTTGAGCGTTTACTCATTGTCGCGCCACCTCCGGGAAATCCGGACTACAGTCATGCCGCACGCGTGTTATCTGAAGACGGGCCGCCAAATTTCCTCAGGCAGTCAAGAAACGCACTGGGAGATGATCCTTTGGAACTAGCAGTGAAATATGCGAAACTCGCAGGTCTGGAAGTTATCATTGAATTCAAGCCGTATGAGGGAGGGGGGGTTTTCACCATCCCAGACGGGGCAATACCACACTGTGGACGCAATTATATGGAAACTCTTGGAGGACGCTCCGTCGGACTCGATCCATTCATCTTAGAACATCCGGAATTCCTGCTCGAACGAAAACCATGCGATGATTTGCGGTCAAAGCCGGTCAATAGAATAGAACTGGTTTTTGTCCTGGACAAGATTGATGACGGCGATGGGATGAAGCAAATATCATTTGATGATAATGCCGTTTCCATGTTTCCAGCGCGTGAATTTCAGATACACATAAGTTCAGACAACGGAACATACATTCCGTACGGGGAGCCGTTCGAAATAGCGGAGCATGTTGCGCTTCGCACTGTGACAGACGCAAATGGAGAACCTGTATTCCCATCCCCGGTGCGCTGCAGGATAATTGAAATATACGGCTTGAAAATAGAATCTCCTTATTTCTCCATATGCTTTAGAGGTGATGAAAAAGCATTCCGCACAATTCCATTTTCAATGTGTACCGTTTTTAGTGTCGACAGCAAATTGACGGCAACGGTTTCTCCGACTGTCAGGAATGATGTTTCCGTGCGGCAATTGCCGTTCAATAGAGTCGGTTTTGAATTTGAGGAAGTGGGACCATATTATTGGGATTGTGGTTGGCGTTCATGTACCATTTTAGGCTTTGCCCGAGGCAGGATGAAACACCTGCGAGGTTCTCTATGTGAGGCATACCCGGAAGTAAGAAAATATTGGCTCCAGCAGATAAGTAATTTTATTGCGATGGGAGTCGATGGCGTTGAAGTCCGGCTTCAAAGTCATTGCTCCGGTGTAACTGATTTTGTTAATTACGGATTCAATCCTCCACTGGCGGAAGCCTATCTTGAAAAGTACGCTGCCGATATCCTGGCAGAACCATGCGACCCAATAAAATTGATGCAAATCCGTGGACGGTTTTTCGAGATGTTTATTCAAGATGCCAAAAAGCTTTTACTCCGGAATAAGCGCAAACTATTGATTCAGCTTCATGCTTGCATGGAAAAGCCTTCACTTTCCCCTGTTTTTCATAAGCTGGGTTTCTGGGCTAATGCCAAAATACTGCCTGATTGGCGCAGGCTCATTGAATTGGCGGATGAAGTAGTTATTAAGGATTATAATTTCGGGGAATATTCCATTCATGTTGCGGATGAAATAAAAAACTTTGCGGCAGAAAAGCAAAAGCCTCTGTGGGTGCACTGTTATCTTCAACAAGGGCACGATTGGAACTCAAGGTTTCTCAATGCCTTGAATTCCGACTCTCGTGTTACTGGGATATTGCTTTACGAAGTGGTCTGGAACAAGCGTGAAAATGATGGGATAATTCGACTGGATTCGGATGGCAAATTACATTGGATGATGCCAGAAAATATCTGAACATAAACCTGTCGTCTTTGACTGCAAGTTGGAAAATCAGTTTTGAAAATGCGGAAATTAAGGAGAAGTGACTATGGTGAAAAAACGGAAGTACTCGGCGATTTTAGGCAATCTCGGCAACGCCCGTGACAGGATCTGCGGCGGCTGCAAGGACAATCCGTCCTCGCTGGAAATGCTCAGGCGCACAGCCAAAATCGAGGGGCTCACCGGAGTCGAACTGGTCGGCACATGGGACATAAAGCCCGATAACGTCGGAGAAATGAAAACCGCTCATCAAAACTTGCGAAGGAGGTTGATTTTTTAATCATGAACTTTTTAAAAATCCAAAACTGGTGGAAGGGGAAAAAGGGGCGGATTTATACCGCCCTCTCAAACAACCAAAGGCAACGCATTGCTTGCGCTTAACAGTTTATTATCTATTTATTTTGTAAATTGTAAATATACTATAACGTGTTATTGTAAACTATTATTTAAGATGCACGTGGTTTAAGTTATAAGGGTTTTGTATATCACAAATATGCGTAGAAAAAGAATATTAAACCGGCTGGTAGAAGAAGTTCCAGAAGGTCTTCCTGTATCCGGAAAATGGCTGAACAAGCAGATAGGTTGCTCCAGGCAGCTTATCCAGATATATCTCCGGAATGGATGGCTGCATAGCCCTGCACGTGGTGTATATGTCAGGAAACTGTCAGCATTGACCTGGCAAAGCTGCATCCTGTCATTGCAGTCTGTTTACGGACTCCAATGCCATGTCGGAGGAAAAACATCACTCGGACTTCAAGGCTCCATACAATATCTCCAGTTCGGAACAAAGGCTCAGGTCAGCATATGGAGCGATCAGAATTTACCATTGTGGTTGAAAAAACTTCATTCTCTTGCCGAGTTTCAAATCCACAGGAGAAAGCTTTTTAGCGGAGAAAATATAGCTTTTGTTGAATTGCCAGTATCTGGATTCCAGCAGACAATGAGATGTTCCAGCAGGGAAAGGGCATTTATGGAACTTCTGTCAGAAGTTGAAGACGAATCTTCATTCAAGCACGCATATGAACTTCTGGAAGGCTTGACATCTCTGCGTCCCCAGCTAATCGCACAACTGCTGGAGGATTGCGACAATATCAAAGCGAAACGGCTCTTCCTGCTTATGGCTGAACGTTCCGGACATCAATGGTTCAAAAAACTGAAAACAGGTCATCTTGATCTTGGAACCGGGAAACGGATGGTTGTCCGAGGCGGCAGATTGAACGGGAAGTATGGAGTAACAGTACCGGAGGAATTCAATGTTTGACCGTAACAATCAATATTTCAAACAGGCGGAACTTCTGGTGCGCATACTGCCGTTCATAGCCGAGAAGGAATGCTTTGCGATCAAAGGCGGCACAGCCATAAATCTCTTCATCCGGGATATGCCGCGGCTTTCAGTGGACATCGACCTTGTTTATCTTCCTATTCATGGACGTGAAGCTTCTTTGAAAACCATAGACCAGGGACTGAAGTCAATATCCAAAAACGCCCTGGGCCGAATCAAGGGACTCGAATCAGAGTTCCGTCCGCTTGAAGACACAGGAAAGATTATGAAAATTACGTTTGTGCTGGAAACTGCAAAGATCAAAATAGAAGCGAGTCCGATTATTCGCGGCATCGTATTCCCTTCTGAAAGGAAAGAAGTTTCGGAGAAAGTAAAAGAGCTCCTGGGATATGCAGAAGCTAAAATAGTTTCCCTGCCTGATCTCTACGCAGGAAAAATCTGCGCAGCTCTCGACCGACAACACCCACGCGACCTTTTTGACATCCTATACCTATTGAAAAACGAAGGGATTACCGCTGACATCTTCAAGGCGTTCAAAGTTTACCTTATCAGCCATAACAGGCCGATATCGGAACTCCTGAATCCCTGTTTGAAAGATCTTTCCCGCGTTTATAATATGGATTTCTCCGGAATGACGGTGGATTCAATGCCCCTTGACGAACTATATGCGACAAGATCCCGGCTTATCGCCAAAATCCGCCGTCTTCTTACCGGTGCTGACAAAGAATTTTTCCTGTCATTCAAATCTGGAAACCCTAACTGGAAGCTTCTTGACATTGACGTGGCCAGAAAGTTGCCAGCTGTTCAATGGAAGCTGATGAACATAAGAAAAATGCCGGACAAGAAAAGAACTCAAGTTCTTCAAGAACTGAAGAATGTCCTTGAAATGTGACATGACCATTAAATAACTTTGAAATTCCTATACGATGAACTTTTTAAAAATCCAAAACTGGTGGAAGGGGAAAAAGGGGCGGATCTATACCGCCCTTATCAGAGGTGCTGCCGGAAAAATAGGAACCGGGGCGGTTATTTATCCTCCTTTTCACAGTAATAACATCAAGCAGCTTTACCTCGGTGAAAACTGCTGCGTCAACCCTTAC
>JBAYFV010000064.1:0-13061 GCA_041666985.1 Victivallales bacterium | reverse complement strand
TGCTACCATGATGTTCCGGAAAAAATAACCGAAGACAGGGATGCATATGCAGTCGAACTTTCGTCTTTCGTACAGCAGCTTGAATTCCTCAAGTCACAGAACTGCAGTTTTATAGGGGTTGACGACATCATCAAGGCCAGGTCGGGAGAGAAAAAACTGCCCGGGAAGGCGGTGCTCATGACTTTCGACGACGCATACGACAGCTTCTATACGAACGTGTTCCCCCTGCTGAAACTCTACAAGTGCCCGGCTGTCCTGGCGGTTGTGACAGGATGGATGGACAATCCTCCCTCCGACCCCGAGTACCGGAAGAAATTCATGAGCTGGGAACAGCTCCGCGAAGTCGCCGCATCCGGACTTGTGAAGGTTGCAAGCCACAGCAACAGTCTCCATAAAGGCGTACTCATGAACCCGCTCGGAAGCATTTCACCTGCGATCCAGACCAGGATTTACGATCCCGTGCAGAAAAGATATGAGACTTCCTCCGAGTATGTGAAGAGGCTCGGCGATGACTTTGCAAAATCCTTTTCACTGATCAGGGAAAAGACGGGCGTGGCTCCTGAAATAATGGTCTGGCCCTACGGCAGATACAACCGCGCCAGCATTGAGGAGGCGCAGAAGGCCGGCTTCAAATTCATGTTCACTCTCGACGACGGATTCGGAAGTATGGAAAAGATTGACGCAACTCCCCGCTACATGATAATGAAAAACCCGTCCATAGACTCATTCGCGGCAATGTTCAGGAAAGGCTTCATCGCTCTTGAGAGGCTCCGGATCGTCCATGCCGATATTGATTCCGTATACGATCCCGATCCTGAAAAACTGAACAGGAACATTGACGCATTCATTGAAAGGATATGCAGGCTGAAACCTTCGGCGGTTTATCTTCAGGCCTTCTGCGATGACAACGGCGACGGCAATGTCTCCTCCGTGTATTTCAACAACAGGGTGCTTCCGGTGAAGGCCGATATCTTCAGCAGGATCGCCCGCTCCATCTTCATAAGGGGCATAATGGTCTACGCCTGGATGCCTGCGATGACTTATGTCCTCCCTGACGAAAACGAGAACGACAAGCTCCGCGTCTGCGAACTTCGCAACGGGAAAATCCAGCCGTCAACGTCCTGGTACAAACGGCTCTCCCCCTTCAACGAGGAGGCCTGCAGGAAAATCGAGATGATCTTCGAGGATCTCGCCGTCCACTGCGATTTTGACGGCGTGATCTTCCAGGACGACGCATACATGAACGACTATGAGGATTTCAGTCCCGACGCACTCAGTGAGTATGTGAAAATCTCCGGAGACGGAAAAATCCCGTTTGACAGGCTCAGCGGCGGGCAGAAGGACAAGTGGACGGATGTCAAGACTGAAAAAATAATGGCCCTTACGGACAGGATTAAAAAGAAAGTCCTGTATTACCGCCCCGAAACACGTTTTGCCAGGACATTGTATGCACCGGTTCTCTTAAAGCCTGAAAGCGAAGAGTGGTTCTGCCAGAACTACGGGAAGACCCTCAAACGTTATGATTACGCCGTCATAATGGCGTATCCGAAGATGGAGGATGTCTTCTGGGAGACCTCATGGCTTAAATCGCTGGTGGAAAAGGCGTCCGAGTATCCGGACGGGCTCAACAAAACGGTCTTCAAGACACAGGCCTTCGACTGGAAGAGGAAACAGTGGATTGATTCAGGCGCTGTAAATAAATGGCTCAGGATTCTTGCTGCGGCGGGGGCTCACCATATCGGTTACTATCCGGACGACTATGAAAAGGACAACCCTGAAATGAAAATCATAACTGACATGATCTCTTCAAGGGATTTCGGGTTCGACAGGAAATGAGATTTAGGAGCATACAATGGAATTTATTTACAATTTCGTGTTCTACTACCCCCTGCTGATGGGGTTCGTATGGATGTTCGGTTCCGTACTGTTCCGCCTCTACAGGGGCAAATACTCCTTCAGGGAGCCCGAGATCGAGGGGAACCCGATGGTTTCCATACTTGTCCCGTGTCACAACGAGGAGGAATGTATTGAAGACACAATCAGGTATCTCGAGATCCAGACCTACAGGAATTTTGAAATCATCGCCATTGACGATGCCAGCCGCGACAGGACAGGCGAAATCCTCAGGGATCTCCAGAAGGAGTTCGGCAATCTCAGAGTGATAACCCTGAAGAGCAACCAGGGCAAAGGCACCGGCCTTACAATGGCGGCGATGGCGAGCAAAGGGGAATTCCTCGTGGGGATAGACGCCGACGCCTTGCTCGATCCAAGCGCAGTCAAGTGGATCCTGTGGCATTTTGTCAATTCCCCCAGGGTGGGTGCGGTGACGGGAAATCCGAAAGTGAGAAACAGAACCACATTCCTGGCCAAGATCCAGGTCGGTGAATATTCCACCATCATAGGCATGATAAAGAGGACACAGCGCATCCTGGGGAAAATATATACTGTGTCCGGCGTCGTGGCGGCCTTCAGGAAAAAAGCGCTGCTGGAGGTCGGCTGGTGGTCGAACAACATGGTCACCGAAGACATAGACGTGAGCTGGAAACTTCAGCTCGACCACTGGGACATCAGATACGAGGAAAAGGCCTTATGCTGGATTCTCGTGCCTGAAACACTCAAGGGGATTTTCAAGCAGCGCCTGCGCTGGGCGCAGGGAGGCAACGAGGTCCTCATAAAATATTTCAGCAGGATGATCGACTGGAAAAACCGCCGTATCTGGCCTCTTTACATCGAATATGCAGTAAGTGTTGTCTGGTGCTACCTTTTCCTGGGGATTTTTATCCTGTGGCTCCTTCATTATGCCGTAGATCTGCCACCGCAATTCGTTGTCAAAAGCATGCTTCCCGGCTGGACCGGGGTCTTGCTCGCAACAGTATGCATGACCCAGCTGTCCACCGGATTGATCTTTGATTCGCAATACGACAAGACACTTCTGAAAATAATCCCGTGGATGATATGGTATCCGGCGATTTACTGGCTTGTCACCTGCATAACGACAATAATCGCACTGCCGAAAGCGCTTCTCAAAAAGAAGGAAGCCCTTGCAGTATGGGAAAGCCCGGACAGGGGAATATAATGAACAAGCAGGAAAAAACAGTTGACAATCTCATCATTGAAAGCCCGACACTGGTGTCAAAAACCCGGCGTTTCACCGAATGGACGCTGCATATAATGGGCTGGATCCTATGGATATTGCTGATACGTCCCCTGATCATAGTGACTCTCTGGTATGCGGCCTTATATTTTTTCAATTACCATATGTTCAAACTTGAGGGCATAGACAATCCGGAATATTTCGGCATAGGGGCGGCAGTTCTCGCAACCATTTATCTTGGCATGTTCGGCTGGAGCCGGTATAACGCCTGGAGGTTCAGGGGGAAAGACAAGCGCAAATCAAGCGGGGTGGCAACACCGGAAAAGATGGCTGAATACTATAAGGTTAAACCGGAAAACATCACATGTCTTCAAGATTCAAAAAATGTTGACGTTTATTTCCCGGGAAATGATATTATAGAGATTGATTCTGAAAAAGTTTCAAAACTCAAAGCGCTTTACGCACCCCAAAATCAGGAAAAACACCATGACAGAAACATCGTCATCTGAAAAAATATTCAGAAAAAATTTCATGCTCATGAGAAAACTCCTCATGGACATGGATCACCGCATCGGAAACATCCTCGACCATTCCGAGAGCGTCTCCATGATGGCTGCGATAATCGCAAGAAAAATGGGGGTGAAAGACAGAAAGGATCTTATGGAAATACAATGCGGGGCGCTCTTTCACGACATAGGGAAAATATCAATTTCAAAACGCATACTCCATAAATCCGCCTCCCTGACAAAACGCGAATATGCCGTCATGAAGAAACACACTTCGTTCGGACATGAAATGATAAAAACATTCTCCGGATTCAACGGGATTGCCAAGATAGTCCACCAGCACCATGAACGATGGGACGGCTCAGGCTACCCGCGCAGTCTGAAAGGAAAGCGAATCTGCCTGGGCGCCAGAATATGCGCGGTTGCAGATTCATTCCACGCAATGAGCACAGACAGGAAATACAGTTCAAAAAAGCCCTTAGGCATCGTCTTAATCGAACTGAACAAGTGTTCCGGGACAAAATACGACCCCGAAGTCATTGAGGCCTTGAATGGATGTGTCAAAACCCTTGCCAAAGCTTTAAAAGAAAAACTGATGGAATCTCAAAGAGACATTCTTCGGGAAAAGAACGCGCCGGCCGCCCCGGTCACCCGAAAACAGCTTATCTTCTAACCGCGAAGTTCGCAAATAAAACCGCAAAGCGCGCAGAGTTGGATTTTATTTTTCAGCGTTCCCTGCGCCTACCCGGCGTTCTTTGCGGCATCTTGATTTAGATCATTGGAATGGTAATTTCTTATCGGAAACTTAAGGGGACCCCTAAAAACCGGCATACGGCGCGCGACAGGAGATTTCAGGGGTTCCCTTTATAACAACTGAAGGGAACCTTGAAAATAAAACCTCTGATACTGGCTCACCTGTTCATATTCTGTTTTTCACTTGGCTGTCCTGCGGAAGATAAGGCCGCCGGCAAAAAACCGCAGGGTGAAAGCTTCTGGGAGAGCTTTTACAATTTCTTCCTGCCGCATCTGGAAAAACGGAACGTGCTGTTCGAAAAACAGACCCGGTATTTCCTTGTGACGGTGGAAGAAGACAGCAGGGGCTGGCGGCACATGGTTTTCAAACCGAACAAGGGCTCCCAGGGGATATGGAATCCCAACTCGCCTGATGAACTGATTTCAAACTACTGCAGATTTACATCCATTTTCCTGCCGGCAATAGACCGGCCGCCCAAAAGGGTGCTTTTCATCGGGCTCGGAGCCGGAATCGTACCCGGTTTCCTCAGGAGGCAATTTCCGGAAACGGTAATTGACATTGTTGAAATCGACGGGGAAATTCCCGGCATAGCGGAAAAATATTTCGGCTTTAAAAAAGATGACAGGATGAACATAAGCATCGGCGACGGACGCGGATTCGTCAACAGGACAAAAGAAAAATACGACATTGTCTTCATAGATGCGTACAGCGCCACAAACATCCCGTTCCAGCTGACAACCGTAGAATTTTACCGGAAAGTGCGCGACACCCTCGCCCCTTCCGGAATGATGACTGCGAATATCGCAAATCTCGGAAAACCGAAATTCATTTCAAGTGAAATAAAAACTGTCCTGGACGTCTTTCCGGATCTCGCGGTTTTCATATGCGCGAACCGGTCGAATTATATCCTGTTTTCACCGGTCAGCGGAAAACTCGGCAGTTCGGAACTCAAGGCGAAAGCTCTTAAATTCGAGGCCGGGAAAAATCTGGATTTGAAAATGTGCGATATGATTGACACCAGGATGACCGAGGATGAACTCAGGAAAATGACAGACGGCGCGGAACCGTTGAAGGACGATTTCGCCCCCGTGGAGACAATGTAGGCAACCTCTAAAAATTCAAGGGATTTTCATATGTCCAAAACAATCTTATATTCAATCGCGTTCCTCACTGGATTCGCGGTGATGGCTTACGAAATACTCGGTGTGAGGGTGCTGTCGCCGTACTACGGCAGTTCCGTCCATGTATGGGGGGCAATCATATCGGTTTTCCTGGCAGGACTCAGTATCGGATATGCGGCCGGAGGAAGATTCGCAGATAAAAACGCCAGCATCAGGACTCTGTCGAAAATAATTATTGTCCCGTCAGCCCTTATAGTGTTGTTCCCCTTTTACGGCTATTTCATCTGCAATTTATTTTTCAATCATGTGGCGGATTCAAAACTGGGAGCCCTGCTCCTCTCAATCGCCCTTTTCATGCTTCCATGCGCATTCATGGGGGCAGTGGTTCCCGTTCTCGTGAAAATGCTGGCGACAGACAGCGGTCTGGTTGGCGCGGCGGCAGGCAATGTCTACTCGGTATCAACCGCCGGCAGCATAGCCGGCACAATCTTCACATCGTTTTTCCTGATAAGCCTGGTAAGCGTTTCAAAGGGAATCATGTTGACAGGCTTTCTTCTGGCGGCATGCTGGTTTCTGTGCCTGATCTATGACAGGGCAGGCAGACTCTAGCACTCTGTAAAGACTAAATTTTCAGCTTTACAGAGTAAAGATTGATTCTTCAAGAACCGGCACTACGTTGTTTAAAAGCGACTATGGACGGAGGGTGGAAATGTTGGAAGCGGCGCGAATCAACAAGCAAATTTTCCAGGGATTAATGATACCTCCTTTTCATTACGCGTGCTTTACCACGTTCAACGGGTATTCCAAGGACCGTTCCTATACGGCCCACAGCGGCTTTCAGGTGGTTCTCGGACTGTCCGGGGTATTGCATTTTGAGCTGGAAGGCGAAAAGCGCTTCATAGCGCAAGGAGCCGGAAGCGTGTTCGTGCTCAGTCCCGGCATCCGGCACCGCTGGCATTCCGAAGCCGGGAACATTTGCGAGAACTTCATGTTTTTCTGCGATGGCTTTACCGCAGACGATTCCGATCTTGGCCACATTTTCAACATAAAACAGCCTGGCATCATCTGGCATTTTGATCTTGAGCCCGAGATGTATGCCTTTTACCTTGACAACTTCCGCGACCTGATCCAGCGCCACGACTGCTGCAATACCAACATTATGCATGGTCTGCTGTATGCCTTCTGTGGCATGATCTGCCGTCAGGCGAACCGGGTTTATGCGCCGCTGTACCGCGAAGGGCAGCATCCGGCCCTGAACAAGGCGCTCGAAATAATCAATTGCGATTACCGGAAACGGATAACCCTGGATCAGCTTTCACGGCATTGCGGACTGGGTACGAGCCGACTGTCGGAACTGTTCCGCATCGCCTTCGGCATGTCGCCGATGCAGTATGTAGACGAACTCAAGATCAAAAAAGCCCGCCAGTTGCTGACTTATTCAGATATGAACATATCCCAAATCGCCGAATATCTCGGATTCGGGTCTGTGAATTATTTCAGCCGTTTCTTCAAAAGCCACTGCGGCATACGACCTTCGGAAATTACTGCTAATAAATCGTAAGCCTGTGCTAATCTTCTGTAGTTTCACCTGTAGCCGACACCGATATTTGGAACTATCGTGTTTACAGGTTGAATTTTGATATTGGTTAGCGCACAAGGCTATTCATAAAACTTAAATTAGTACTTTAACCATAAACCCCGTGGTAAAAAAAAGGAGATATAATCTCATGAAACTGATTTCAATTGACGAACGCAGGCGATGTTTCCTTCTGCATACAGCTGATTCATCCTATGCGTTTCAGGTTAACGCCGCCGGATATTTAACCCATCTGCATTGGGGAGGGAGAATTGACCGCATGGAGGATTTGCCGGAAACACGGGAGGTACTGTGTCACCGCCACTGTCCGCCACTGCGAGGGGAGCTAACGCGGCAGGAATATCCCGGTTGGGGTGGCGAGTTTTACGGCGAACCCGCGCTGAAAGCCGATTTCCCCGGAGGAGTGCGCTGTTCACTGTTAAAATATAAAGACCATTCCGTCCGTATCGCCGGCACTGCGGAAGAACTGGTCGTCACCCTGGAAGACGCCGGCTATCCGCTGTTGGTAAAACTCCATTACCGGGTTTACACCGATGCTGAAATCATCGAACGCTGGAGCGAAATCAGCAACCACGGTGACACGACGGTCATTTTGCGTAGCGCCTTGTCGGCCAGTTTCAACCTGCCGACCATTGACCGGGACTATCGCCTGTCGCACCTCGCCGGACGCTGGGGTAAAGAACATACGATTGAACGCCAATCGATTAATCAGAGCAAGATCGTGCTGGAGAGCCGTACAGGATTATCGGGCCCGTTCGCCGCACCGTTTTTCGCCCTGGACAACGGCGACGCCTCCGAGCACACGGGGCGGGTCTGGTTCGGGTCGTTGCAATGGAGCGGCAACTGGAAAATCACGGTCGAACGTAACGGATATGAACAGGTCAATGCCTGCGGCGGCATCAACGACTTCGATTTTTCCTGTCCGCTGAAGTCCGGTGAGATTTTCACCACCCCGCCGTTTTGTGCCGGAGTAAGCGAAGAAGGTTTCGGCGGAGCCAGCCGGATGCTGCACGCCTATCAGCGGCAGCATTTACTGCCTGCGGAAATCACCGGGAAGCCGATGCCCCTTATTTTCAACTCCTGGTCCAGCATGGGTACCGGTGTCAGTGAGGAGAAAATCATGCAGGTCGCCGGAATGGCGGCTACGGCAGGAGCGGAATTATTCGTCATTGACGATGGCTGGCAGGCGGCGCTGGGCGACTGGTGGGCGGACCAGAAAAAGTTTCCGCACGGCCTGAAGCCAGTCATTGAACGTGTGAAAACGCTAGGCATGGATTTCGGCCTTTGGGTGGAAGTGGAATCTCTTGAACTCAACAGCCGACTTTATCGGGAACACCCGGACTGGGTGATGACCTTCCCCGGACGCGACACCTACTGCAATATCCGTGATGAAAAAAGAACGCCGATGCTCCTGAATTTCGCCCGGCAGGACGTTGCCGAACATATCTATCTGGCGTTGCGGGGATTAATCAGTGAAACCGGCATAAAATATCTAAAACTTGACATGAACTGTTACTTCACCAATCCCGGCTGGGATGCCGTGCCGCCGGAAGAGCGGCAGACCATCTGGGTTAAATACGTACATAATCTCCATTCTGTTTTCGGACGGTTGAACCAGGAGTTCCCGGATGTTCTGATGGAAAACTGCGCTTCCGGAGCAGGCCGTTCCGATCTGGCGATGAACCGTTATTTCGGACGGATGAACCGTAGCGATAATCAGGATACCCTGGATATCCTGCGGATGCATGAGGGTTTTACCTGGCTGCACCTGTCACGGATGGCGGGCGGCGGCTGTCATATCAGCGATGCCGTTTACCATATTAACTTGCGCAAAATCCCGATGAAGTTTCAAGCGTATACCGGAATAATGGGTTCTCTTTCCATCGGCAAAAACCTGCCGTCATGCACTGCGGAAGAATTGGCGGAAATCCGTTCTTATGCCGAACTCTATAAGAAACTGCGCCATATCCCGCAGTTTGGTGAACTTTATCGTCTGGCCTCTCACTACGAACATCCCTATGCCGCCTTCGAATTTGTCAGCGAAGACAAAAAAGAGGCGCTGCTGTTCGTGCTGGGGCATTCCATCCAGTTCGCCGGCAAGGTCCCGGCCTTCCGGCTTCACGGTCTTGATCCCGATGCCGTATATGGAATCGAATATTTCGGCAATAATCCCCGGCTGGAGGGGTACACCGCCAGCATCACCGAATATCAGCCGATATCCGGTCGCGGCTTGATGGAAATCGGGATCCGGGTTGAATTGCTCGGCGATTTCGATGCCAGGATACTTCATTTTAAGGCACGGCAGGCATCAGGTTTTTGAAAAAACAACTTCATTGTCCAGAGAATATCTACAATCAGGAAAGGAATGGGTTATGAGCAGTAGGTCTGAAAACAATTCTTCAGTCCGTGTCCACCGTGAAACAGTTGTGATACCGACTTATGAACCGCAGATTCCGGACAAGAACCCGATGTTCCTTGAACGCCGGGTGTATCAGGGGAGCAGCGGCAGAGTTTATCCTCTGCCGTGCGTGGAGAGGTTTGCCGAACAAAAGACCGACCATCAATGGCAGGCCGTCCATATTGAAAACGAATTCATCGAGGTTATGATTCTGCCTGAGCTCGGGGGACGCATCCATTCCGCACGCGACAAGACCAACGGATATGATTTAATCTATCGCAACGAGGTCATCAAGCCCGCCCTGATAGGACTGGCGGGCTCGTATGTGAGCGGCGGGGTGGAGTTTAATTGGCCGCAGCATCACCGCCCCTCAACCTTCATGCCAACCGACGTGGAGACAGAAGAACATGCCGACGGATCCAAAACCGTCTGGCTTAGCGAACACGAACCTCTCAACCGGATGAAGGGCATGCACGGCATATGCATCCACCCCGGCCGTTCCGTCATTGAATTCAAGGTGCGCGCCTACAACCGTACTCAGTTTGTCCAAACTTTCCTCTGGTGGGCCAACGTCTCCATCCGTGTCCATGAGGGCTACCAGTCTTTCTTTCCTCCCGATGTCACCCACGTCGCCGACCATGCCCGCGGAACTGTCGTCACCTACCCCCTGTGTACGGGTGTCTATTACGGCGTGAACTATGCGGAGCGCGCTGCAAAGGGCGTGCCCCGGGACGAACGCCCGCCCGCATTCATCCCGCCTCATTGCCGCAGAACCTCCGTGCCTTCGGGGTGTGCGACCTCCGGCCGAGAACCGGATCAGGGACTTGATTATGCGCCAAACGACCTGTCGTGGTATGCCAACATTCCCGTACCCACCTCCTACATGTGCCAGGGGTCCAAAGAGGATTTCTTCGGCGGCTACGACCACTTCGCCAAAGCCGGAATCGTCCACGTTGCAAACCACCACATCTCCCCCGGCAAAAAACAATGGACATGGGGCAACCACAACTTCGGCTACGCCTGGGAGCACAACCTCTCTGACACCGATAAAAATGGCGAATTCCATCCCTATATCGAGCTGATGGCCGGAGTTTACACCGACAACCAGCCGGACTTTTCCTTCCTCCAACCTGGCGAAACCAAGACTTGGAGCCAGTTCTGGTATCCCATTCAAGGCATCGGTCCGGCCTGCAAAGCCAGCGTGGACGCCGCGATCAGCCTCACCGTTAAGAATGGAGAAGCATGCTTCGGAGCCATCACCACCCGCGTCGAAACCGGCACCGTCCGCCTCTCCCGGAATGGCAATATCCTGTTTGAAAAAACCACCGAACTGGCTCCGGACCGCCCGCTTGTCACTCGCGTCAAACTCCCGCCGCAGACTGTCCTTGCCGATCTGTGTTTGACGCTTGTTGCCGGCAACGGGCGTAAACTACTGGCCTATCAGCCGCAGACGCCGAAGGACAATGAACCCGAAGCCGCCACAGAGCCGCCTCTTCCAGCCGACATCGCGAGCAATGAAGAGCTGTATATCACTGGATTGCACCTGTCCCAGTATCGCCATCCCACCCGCATGGCGGAACCTTACTTTGAGGAGGCGCTGCGCCGCGACCCGGACGACTGCCGCTGCAACAACGCCCTCGGTACGCTACGCCTGATTGACGGCGACTTTGCCCGCGCCGAGACTTATTTTCGCACGGCCATTGGCAGGCTCACCAAGCGCAATTCCAATCCCTATGACGGCGAACCTTACTATAACCTTGGTCTTACTCTGCGTTTCCGCGCCGATGTCGCCCTGATCAACAATGATCCCGCCGCAGACGAAATCCTGTCCGACTCTTACGCCGCACTTTACAAGGCGGTCTGGAACCAGGCCTGGCAGGCCGCCGGTTATCATGCCCTCGCCGAAATTGACTGCCGCCGCCACGATTGGAATGCTGCTCTGGATCATCTTGACCGCGCCCTGCGTGTCAACACCGACAATCTCAAGGCCCGCGATTTGCGTGCACTGGTTCTCCGCCGGCTTGACCGGAACGACGAGGCTGAGACGTTTCTGCGCACCACCTGCGCGCTTGACACGCTTGACTGGTGGGCACGCCATCTCCTCGGCGAAAAGATCCGCTGCGACTCGCACACACGCCTCGATATTGCCCACGACTTCGCCCGCGCCGGTTTTTACGAGGAGGCGCTCTTTATTCTTGCCCCGGCAAAAGCTGAACCCACCGCCGGCACCGGACCAACGCTTGACTACACCAGAGCATGCCTGCATCGTCTTTGCGGCGACGAGCAGGCTTGCCGCGCTGCGCTCAAGCTTGCGCGCCAGGCCACGCCCGACTATTGTTTCCCCGCACGGCTCGAGGACATGATCATCCTGGAATGGGCAATTGCCCGGAACCCGTCTGACGCTCGTGCCCGTTATTATCTTGGCAACCTTTTTTACGATCGCAAACGGCATCGCGAAGCCATCGCGCTCTGGGAACAGTCCGCAAAACTGGATCCCGATTTTTCCATCGTATGGCGCAACCTGGGCATCGGATATTTCAACATTCTGGAGCAACCGGAAAAAGCGAAGCGCGCCTACGGACACGCCTGTCAAAAAGCACCGGAAGACACACGCCTTCTCTTTGAGCGCGACCTGCTCTGGAAGCGTCTCTGCATAGCCGCCGCCGAGCGGCTGACCGCTCTTGAAAAACATCTTCCGCAAATCTCAATGCGCGACGACCTTTCGGTCGAATACGCCGAGTTACTCAACCAGGTTGGCCGCCATGAGGACGCACTGGCATTCCTTGTCTCACGTCGCCGCTTCCAGCCATGGGAGGGGGGCGAGGGTCTGGTCCGCCGACAATACGAACGCTGTCATCTTGCTCTGGGCCGTCAAGCCCTCGGCGACGGCGAGTCCCGTAAGGCTCTCGCGCATTTTGAGGCCGCTCTCGTGTGTCCTCCGAACCTCGGCGAGGCAAAACATCTCCTTGCCAATCGCAGCGACATTGACTACTGGCTCGGTTGTGCGGCAGAAGCGATTGGCGATTATTCCCGCGCAAGGGAGATCTGGACAACTGCCTCCAACTTCCGCGGCGACTTCCAGGAACGCGCCGTGCGCGAGTATTCGGAAATGACCTACTTCTGCGCGCTCTCGCTCCAGAAGCTCGGCAAGCATACTGAGGCAGAGGCGCTATTTAAAGGTCTCAAAGCCTATGCGCATGACCTTTTCAAGCAGGAGGCGAAAGTATATTACTTCGCAACGTCACTTCCTGCACGCCTGCTTTTTGATGACATGCAGAGACACCAGGAAACCACTGCATTACTCATCGAGGCCCAGGCTGAACTCGGGTTGCGCCACAAAAAACGGGCGAAGCAACTCCTGCAGACGGTGCTTGACCGTGATCCGTCCAGGGCTTTGGCCCGAGATCTGCTCGCAGAAGTCGAATAAAAGGTATCGCCTTCTGTTCCGGTTCATTTCCAGTGAACCGGGCTAGTGCTCTATAAATCTTAAAATTTCGTATAGACGAGTTAGATTGAGGATTGGATTTTTTTGTTCCGACTGATGGGCGATATAAATATCGTCAGAAGAAGGAACGGAAAAATACAGCCTCA
>JBAYFV010000063.1:0-13063 GCA_041666985.1 Victivallales bacterium | reverse complement strand
TCTTCCCTATATAGTCAATGAGTTCACCGCCTCAACCGGAGTGGTCAACAATATGCCAATCGAACTCTGGCAGAGTCTCATCAGAATGAAAATGATTGTTCCTGCCGAGGAAAACGATTCAAAAAAACAGTACAGGCTTCTTAGTGAAATCAAGGAGATCAAGGCGACCGGCGAAAAGAAAGACTATTTATGGGAACTGAAACTGGTTTTTCTTAAAGACAATACGGAAGTCTGGAAAGATTCCGTGGAATTTGTTGTCATAAACGAAACTCCGTCACCGTCTCCGGAATGAAACAGACCAGAAAAATGCCAGATTGCCTGTATGCCGTAAAATATCTTTCCGACCTTGAGATCTTCGGAATAAAACTCGGACTTGAACAGGTTTCCGAACTTTTCCGCAGAATCGGAAACCCGCAGGAAAAGCTCCGTTTCATACATGTTGCGGGAACAAACGGAAAAGGCTCGACATGCGCAATGCTTTCAAGCTGTCTTTCGGCCGCAGGATTCAAAGTCGGTTTCTACAGTTCCCCCCACCTCGTATCGGTGCGTGAACGTTTCAGGATTAACGGCACGGCCATTTCCGAGGGAAAACTCAGCGAGCTGATTTTAAGAATAAAACCGCATATCGAAGAAATGAAGAAAGCGGGCAGATGTCCGACATTTTTTGAAACCACAACCGCGATAGCCGGAATGTATTTCGCCGAATCCGGAACCGATTTTGTCGTATGGGAAACCGGAATGGGGGGCAGGTTTGACGCCACCAATATTGTCACGCCGGTCGCCTCAGTCATTACCGGAATCGGAATAGACCACGTTACGCATCTTGGCGGGACAGAAAGTGAAATCGCTTTTGAAAAAGCGGGGATAATCAAGAACGGAATACCTGTCTTCTGTGCAAAGGTTTCCGCCGCCTCCGAAGCCGTAATCCGGAAAAAATCGGGAGAAGGCAATTCCCCCATATGTTTTCCAGACTGCAATTATGGCATACTTGAAAAACCTTCCCTCAAAGAAGGGTGTCCAGCCAATCAAAAGGTAAGGATGGGATCCGTTGAAATTGAAATGGCGCTCCACGGGAACATCCAGTTGGAAAACGCCGCACTTGTCATGGAAATATTGAAATATCTTTCTGAAAAATTTAAATTCGACCTGAATAAGGCTGCAACCGGTTTTTCAATGACAAAATGGCCGGCGCGTTTCCAAATTTTAAAAGACGGGAGCATCCTTGACGGCGCCCATAACACGCAGGCTGTTAAAAACCTGCTCTTGTCGGCAGACGAATATTTCCCGGGGGAAACGTATTCCGTGATTTTCGGATGCCTTGCCGACAAGGACTCTGAATCAGTTCTCAGCCTTCTTGACAGCAGAGCCGAAGAATTTATCTTTGTCCCCGTAAAAGGTTCCAGGAAAAGCATGAGTCCCGGGGAGCTTGAAAATGTCTGTTTGAAAGTTTCACTGAAACCCATACATAAGTCAAGCTCTGTGAAAGAAGCCCTTGCCCGGATTCATGGGAAAAGATTTCTAATAACCGGCTCTCTTTATCTGGCAGGACAAGTTCTGACGGAGTATTTTAGTGAGGAAGATATATTATGAAGTTCGAAAGTTTGGGAGTTCGAAAGTTCCAGGGTTCGGAATAGGAAAATTTTTCCGGGACAGAGAAATTAAAAAGGAATATAATTGAAAAACAGAGGGGGATTCCATGAAGAAATATTTGCTTGCGACCACTGCGGTTTTTGTAATGTGCGGACTGTTTGTTTATGCCGAGACGGCTTCGGAAAAACTGGATATGCTCAAGAAGAAGAGAACTGAACTCGCCATGCAGATGTATAACCGGCGAATGAAAATGATCGAAGAAGATCCGAAGCTGAAGGAGATACATGACAAGATAATGGCTCTGCACAAGGACTTGGCAATCAGACTCGATAACGACCGTGAACTCATTGAACTCGGAATCCAGGTGAAGGATATTGATGCCGATATTGATAAGGCCATAGACCAGGCCAAGAAGGAAGATGGCAACAAGGAGAAACCATAAATCCAAGCTGTAGCCGCGTCACTCTGCTGACGCGTCTTTTTCCCGTTGAATTAAATTAGATATGAATTCAGATTCTAACTTGACCGCAAATAAACAGAGAGCAATATAACAATGAAAAACATACTGGTAACAGGCGGAGCCGGATTTATCGGGGCGAATTTTGTCAGGATGCTCCTTTTGGAAAGGAAAAACCTGAAAGTCGTGAATTTCGACGCCCTTACCTATGCCGGGAACTTGGAAAACCTGGATGGCTTCATGGAAAACAAAAACCATGTTTTCGTCCACGGCGACATCCGCAACAGGGACATTGTCGAGAAGACAATCAGGGAACATGGAATTGACGGGATTGTAAATTTCGCAGCTGAAAGCCATGTTGACCGTTCGATTTCAGGACCCGGCGTTTTCATTGAAACAAATGTGGCGGGAACACTTAATCTCCTGCTCTGCGCAAAAGATCTCGGAGTAAAAAGGTTCCTCCAGGTTTCAACTGACGAGGTTTACGGATCCCTGTCGCCCGAAGAAGAGGCCTTCACCGAGGAAACCCATATAAAACCCAATTCTCCGTACAGCGCCAGCAAGGCTGCGGCCGACCACCTCGTACACTCATTTCATCATACTTTCGGGCTGGATTCTGTAATTACCAGATGTTCAAACAATTACGGGCCGTACCAGTTCCCGGAAAAAATGCTTCCCCTGTGCATCAACAACATCCGCCAGGGTAAGCAAATCCCGGTTTACGGTGACGGTATGCAGATTCGCGACTGGCTCTACGTTTACGATCACTGCTCCGCGATTCTTCAGGTTCTTGAAAACGGTGAAAGCGGAGAAGTTTACAATATCGGCGGTTCAAATGAAAAAACCAATCTCGAACTCGTTAAAACGCTGCTCAAGCTTCTCGGCAAGAGTGAATCCCTGATTAAATTCGTCAAGGACAGGCCCGGACATGACAGACGGTACGCCATTGACAACTCGAAAATTACAAATACGCTCGGATGGAAACCGTCAGTGACCTTTGAACAGGGAATCGCAAAAACCGTCGACTGGTATCTCAAAAACCAGTCCTGGCTTGATCATGTGACCTCCGGCGATTACCAGAAATACTACGATAAGATGTACTTGGGAAAATAAATTTTCCACATGTGAAAGATTTTATTTTCTTTTGGTGAGCCAGGAGTCGCGCAGATCTTTTGCAGACTGAAGTTTCTTTTCGAGTTTTGAATATTCCGCTTTGCTTATGTTCTCCCTGAAACTCTTAAGTTTTTTTTCAAATTCACCGAGAGTTCGGAGGACAGATTCCCTGTTGTTCTCAATAATCTCCCGCCACATCTGCGGCGCGGATGAGGCGATCCTGGTGGTGTCGCGGAATCCGCCGGCGCATCCTTTTTCACGGACGGCTCTCGTCCTGCCGTCGCCAAGCGCCGTCAAAGTCATGATTGCAGAAATGATATGAGGAACATGGCTCGTGTGTGCAACGGTCATGTCGTGTGTTTTCGCATCTATCTTCATCACTTCGGCTCCGGCGGATTTCCACAGATCTGAGATTTCTTTTATGACTTTGGCCGGAGTTTTAAGAGAAGGAGTCAGAAAAACCATTGCTCCTTCATAGAGGTCGGACTCAGCCGCTTCAGCTCCGCTCAGTTCGGAACCCGCCATCGGATGGCTTCCGATAAAGTGAACACCGTTCCTGTCCAGAACCGGGGAAACCGCCCTGACAATTTTCTCCTTCGCGCTTCCGACATCTGTGACTGTTGCACCCTTTTTCCAGGATTTTGCGAATTTCGCACAGAATTCAATAATCATGGGAACAGGCAGGCATACCACGGTGATGTCCGCATTCGAAACCGCATCCCTGGGATTCTCAAAAACCCTGTCAACGACATTGTTCTTCAAAGCCTGTTCCCGGGATTCAGGTCTCCTGCTCCAGCCGATGCGATGGTAGCCTTTCCCTTTCAGCGCCAATCCGAGTGAAGTTCCGAGAAGTCCGAACCCGATTATGGCAACAGTTTTCTTATTTTTTGAAGACATTGACAACCTCTTTCAGAACGCCAAGAAACTTCATGTTCTCCAGCTCTGTGCCTATTGAAACCCTGATCCATTCCGGAAGATTGTACGGACACATCGGCCTGACTATCACTCCCTTTTTCTGGAGTTCGTTGAACACTTCAATCCCGTTTCCGACTTTGATAAGAATGAAATTAGCCACAGGCGGCTCGAATACCAGTCCCATTTCCGAACAGGTTTTCATGATGAGGTCGGCCCCCTTTTTATAAATCCTGCGTGAACGCCTGACAAATCCCTGGTCGTCTAACGCGGCGGCGGCGGCTATCTGCGCCATGCTGTTGACGTTGAAAGGCTGCCGCGGTTTTTCAAGCGCGCGGATTATTTCCGGTTTCGCGATTCCGTAGCCGATGCGGAGTCCGGCAAGACCGTAGGCCTTTGAAAAACTCCGGAGCACGATCACGTTGCGGTTTTCCCTGACATATGACAATGTGTCCGGCATTTTTTTATATGCGATTTCCGCATAAGCCTCATCAAATACGACAAGAATATTTTCCGGAACTTTCCCCATGAAGGCTGAAACCTCCTTTTCCCGCACCATGGTTCCGGTCGGATTGTTCGGATTACAGATGAATATGACTCTCGTATCCGGTCTGATTGCCTTAAGCACGGCCTTGAGGTCATGGGTCAAACCTTTCATCGGGACTTCGACAGCCTCCGCACCGAACATTCCGCATATGATCTTGTAAATCACAAAAGCTTTTTCGCTCATCACGGCGGAAACTCCGGGATAGAGGAAACTGTGTCCGATAAACTCGATTATTTCATTGGAGCCGCAGCCGAAAATGAAATAATCCGGGGAGAATCCGTAGTGCTGTGATATCCTCCGCCTGAGATAATACGCGCCTCCGTCCGGATATCTGTGCATATCGGAACAGGCCTTCCTCATCGCCCTGACCGCTTTCGGGGATACTCCGAGAGGGGACTCGTTTGAGGCGAGTTTTGTAATCTCTTCGGGATTCAGTCCGAGTTCGCGTGCAACCTCCTCAATCGGCCGCCCCGGCTGATAAGGAGCAACTTTCATGACATGCGGATTAATGTGTTTTAAGACTGACATAGTTTATTTCCTGTATTATTCTTCCCTTTGCGTTCTTCGCGTCTTCTCTCGTCCCTGCGTTCTCTGCGGTAAAATCTTACAGCATGTCTTTGGATCTCGGATAACTTCCCAGAATCCTCACAAACTGGCACATGTCCTTGAGTTTTTCCAGAGTCCTCTTCGGAGCCGGATCTTCGGCGTGGCCGAGGAAATCCAGGAAGAAATAATATTCCCAGTTTTTGCGTTTTGACGGACGGCTCTCAATCATCGTCAATGTAATCTTCTCGTTTTTGAACGGCAGAAGAGAATCATAAAGGGCGCCAACCCTGTCGCGGATCGCGAAACAGATTGAAGTCTTGTCATCTCCGGTGGGACGCGGCTCCTGCTGTCCTATCACCATGAAACGGGTGGTGTTGTCGGCACTGTCCTCGATGTTGTCGGCGACGATGTCCAGCTTGTACAGCTCAGCGGCGAGCGTGCTTGAAATTGCTGCGGAATATTTCTCTCCGGATGCGATTTTAGAGGCCTTTGTAGAACTCGAAGATTCAAGGATTTCAACTCCGGGCAAATGTTCCTGGAGCCAGCTTCTGCACTGTCCAAGAACCTGTGCATGGCTGTAAACCTTCCTTATGTTCTTCATCCCGCTTTTTGAAAGGAGGTTGTGGTGGATTCTCATATTGATTTCAGAGCATATCTTGACGGAAGAATTGATAAGCATGTCAAGAGTGTGGTTTATGGCGCCCTCCGTTGAATTCTCAATCGGAACCACACCGTAGTCTATGCGTCCGGCTTCAACATCGTTGAAGACATCGGATATGCTTGCCTTTGACACATAACTGGCACAATGGCCGAATTTTCTGAGCGAGGCAAGATGAGTGAAAGAAGCTTCAAGACCGAAGAATCCGATTCTCAGCGGTTTTTCAAGCGAAATTGCGCCGGACATGATTTCCCTGTAGATTGCCCTCAGCGCCTGGGATGTCATCGGACCCTTGTTGATTTTGTCAAGCCTGTCAATCAGGGCTTTTTCGCGTTCCGGCACATATATTTCGTGGGAAGTCTTTTTCTTCAGGTGTCCGATTTCAATGACGTGTTTGTAGCGCTCATTGATCAGTTTTATTATTTTCTCATCAATGTTGTCAATTTCTTTCCTGAGTCCGTTAAGCATGGAAGCCCCGCCTCTTTTATTCTGAATTTTTCCACTAATTGAACCATAAAATAACACATTTCGAGATTAAAGGAAAGAATTTTGTATTTAAATGGAGAAAATCGCCGAATACAGCAAAGTCATTTCGGAAAATGCGAAAAAGTACCATCAGCGCCAGAAAGGTGTTGGCACGATTGGATATTACAATTGCTTTGAAAAATTGAATAAGAAGCCGGAGGCATTATATTAAAAAATATGACAGCTACCATTCAAATTTCACGCATGTCCCGTAAGGATAAACTCCGGACGATGGAGGCCCTGTGGGTTGATTTGCCCAAGGAAGATGTAGATGTTATTTCTCCATCTTGGCATGAAAAGACTTTAAAAAATACTTCTGCCAGAATTGCTTCCGGACAAGAGAAAATTGTGGACTGGGCCATTGCAAAACATGAACTCAGGAAGAGGTTTGAAAGGATATAAAATTGACAAATCAATCGGAAATTAGCTACGGGACATTTGACGCTTCTCTGAAAAGAAGCAGTGAACTTGAAAAGGACTTGCTGAAAAATCCCAAAAATCATATACTTCTGACAGGTGATCGCCCAACAGGAAGTCTTCATGTGGGGCATCTCTTCGGTTCAGTCAAAAACCGGGTGCGTCTGCAGCAGTTGGGGGTGGAAACATTTGTAGTCATTGCCGATTATCAGGTTCTGACAGACCGGGACACGTTTGACTCCATCTCTCAGAGTGTTGTCGAATTAACACTGGATTATCTTGCATGCGGTCTTGATCCTGACAGTGGGCTGACCCATATTTTCCCGCACAGCCATGTTCCGGAGCTGAATCAGCTGCTCATACCGTTTCTCACTCTTGTCACAAACGCGGAACTTGACCGTAATCCTACCGTCAAAGAGGAAATTGCAGCATCCGGGCAAAAGAGGATAAATGCCGGAATGTATACATATCCGGTTCATCAGGCTGCCGACATTCTTTTCTGCAAAACCACGGTTGTGCCGGTGGGAAAAGACCAGCTTCCCCATATCGAACTTACACGAACCATAGCCCGGAGGTTCAATCAGCGCTACGCTTCAGGAAAAGGTGTGTTCCGGGAACCGGAGGCACTACTAAGCGAAGCTCCGGTAATACTTGGTCTTGACGGCATCCAGAAAATGAGCAAGAGCCGCAACAATGCCATTATGCTGAAGGCCACTCCCGAAGAAACTGCCAACCTGATAAAAAAAGCGAAAACCGATTCAAACCGTATAATAACCTATGATCCCTCATCACGTCCGGAAGTAAGCAATCTGCTTCTCCTGGCATCTTTGGCGAGCGGCGAACCTCCTGAAAAGATTGCAGAAGGAATAGGAGACGCAGGAAGCGGTAAGCTGAAACAGATCGTGACAGAACGCCTTAATGACTATCTGGCACCAATCCGGAAAAAGAGGAATGATCTTGCCACGAACATGGATTATGTCAAGTCAGTATTGCGTAATGGGATAAGCCATACCAGAGGCGTAGCCGAAAAAACTCTTTCAGAAGTCCGTTCCGCCATGAATATGGAAATATGATATGACAGAGTTAGATCAATTTTTCACACGTCTGAACGGATGTGTCGAACAGGATTCTTTTGTCAAGCTCATCCTCGGCAAATACCGTGGAAATGAAACTGATTTGAGAAACATCGAGATTAAACCAGTCACAATCAGGAGTCAGGATTTTCTGTCTTTCATCTACCGCTATCAAACGAAAGACATCACAAAGAACTTCCTGGTCAAAGACGGAATTGAAATCGTTCGCGGACTGCTTGGCCGGGACTTCAAAAGCGCCAACCTGTTTTCATTGACTGAAGACGTTCAAATGGAATTCAACAAAAAGGGCAAGTGCATGTTGGGTTGCAGCAAAGCGACATGCAGTAATGTCCCTGTCAAAAGCCACAACCGCGAAAAGCATCGGCTAATGGATCAAAACAGACCCTTCCTGACCGCCTTGGGAATCACAAATGACGAGCACCAGGTTCTTCCGTCAATGTCCAGAAAATGGAAACAGATCAATGTGTTCCTCGAGATTTTCCAGCAGGCGCTTCTCTCATCCAAAATTTCCAAGACCCAAAATATCAACGTGGTTGATTTCGGATCGGGGAAAGGCTACTTAACATTTGCCGTATACGACTTTTTGCGAAATTCGCAGTGGATGGATGCGCAAGTGACCGGCGTTGAATTGCGGGAGGATCTTGTACGATTTTGCAATGATGTTGCCATTAAACATGAGATGGACAAGTTACACTTCTGCCAAGGAGATCTTAAAAGTTACAGTCCCGGAAAAATAAATGTCATGATTGCTTTGCATGCCTGCGATACCGCCACGGATTTGGCCATTCATATGGGTATCCGTTCGGGTGCGGAGATCATCATGTGCTCGCCATGCTGTCACAAGGAACTCAGACAGAAGATTATTATTCCTCCGGAACTCAAACCAATCCTTCGTTTCGGAGTTCACCTTGGACAGGAAGCCGAGATGGTGACCGACAGTCTGAGGGCGCTTTTCCTGGAAGCATCAGGCTATGAGACAAAGGTATTTGAGTTCATTTCCCTCGAGCATACCGACAAAAACAAGATGATTCTTGCGGTTAAGGGTGAAAGATCTCCGGATAAAAAGGAGGAAGTCCTGTCACAGATAAATGTGATAAAGGATTTCTACGGCATAAAAGAAATCAATCTGGAAACGATGCTGAAAACTGCAACCGATCAGCAATAAGATTAAACACCTATTGGAATGTCGGGCTAAAGCCCAGCCTACTGCTTCATCAATTCCCTGAACTGATTGAAAAGATAGCTGGGATCGTGTGGGCCCGGCGATGCTTCCGGATGATACTGGACGGCGAACATGGGCTCTTTTTTGTGTCTGATGCCTTCGACCGTCTGATCATTCAGGTTCATGTGTGTCACTTCAACAGTTGACGGAAATGAATCTTCCCTTATTGCATAATTGTGGTTCTGGGATGTGATTTCAACACTTCCGGTTTCAAGACGTTTCACTGGATGATTGCAGCCGTGATGACCGAATTTCAACCTGAATCTTTCGCCTCCGCAGGCTATTCCAAGTATCTGATGACCAAGGCATATCCCCATTATGGGGACTTTGCCCAAAAGTTTCTTTGATGCTTCGATTGCGTATGATACCGCAGCGGGATCAGCCGGTCCGTTTGAAAGGAAAACACCATCCGGTTTTTTCGCGAGAACCTCTTCGGCTGTTGTTTTTGCGGGAACCACGGTGACATCCATTCCGCTCAGCCTCATGGAGCGGAGGATGTTCCATTTGATTCCAAAATCATAGGCGACGACTTTGAATTCAATTTCAGGAAGTTCAGAGCATATTCCCCATGATTTGGTGAGTTTCCCGTCCTTGTCCCACCGATAGGGTTTGTCGCATGAAACTTTTGAGGCGTAATCCTTGTTGTCAAGGCCTTCCCATTCTTTCGCTTTTTCAACGGCATTCTCAGGTGAAAGTTTTCCGCTGCAGCACATGTACGCCTTCATTGTTCCGGAAGTCCTCAGTTTGGCGGTTATCGCTCTTGTGTCAACGCCGGCTATCCCCGGAATCTTCCGTCTGACCAGGGATTCGGTGAGCGATTCTTTTGAGCGCCAGTTGCTTACCTCGTTGAGTTCATGGATGATGAATCCGTTCGCAAAGAATTTCCCGGATTCCATGTCCTCGTCATTCATTCCGGTGTTCCCGATTTCGGGATATGTCATTGTCACAAACTGGCCTGCATAGGAAGGGTCGCTGAGAATTTCCTGGTATCCTGTCATCCCGGTATTGAAAACAACCTCGCCCTCCTTGTCAATATCGGCACCAATTGAATATCCGCGCAAGACGGTTCCGTCCTCGAACGCGAGCAACGCTTTCTTATCTCTTTTGGCTTTCCATTTATAAGTATCTTCCATAAAGAAACACCTGATTAAAAATTTTATGCAGTAAAATTTTCTACTATAGTTTTTCATTCAAATAAATTCAAAGCTGGAATTTATTTGAATGAAAAACAATCAAGGATCAGCCTGGCCTCTGAATGCGTATTTTCAGACTCACCCTTGAATTTAAGCTGAATAACCATTACATTTTCAGGCTGATTTTGATTCTTTTTAACACACAATCAAAAATATTAAAAAAACATATTTTTTTATGACGGCGAAAGAACTAAGGGAAAAATACATAGCCTTTTTCGTGTCCAAAGGGCATGCGGTCATAGGAAGTGCACCCCTTGTACCCGAAAACGACCCGACGGTGCTTTTCACAACTGCCGGAATGCATCCTCTTGTGCCTTTTTTGCTTGGGCATAAACACCCTCAGGGTAAACGACTTGTAAACTGTCAGAAGTGTATCCGCACCGGTGACATAGACGAAGTCGGAGATCCCGTCCACCTTACATTTTTTGAAATGCTGGGGAACTGGTCTCTGGGAGATTATTTTAAAAAGGACGCAATTGAATTCAGTTTTGAGTTCCTTTCAAGCCCAAAATGGCTTAACCTCCCGCTGGAAAAGCTTGCCGTAACCGTATTTGAAGGTGATTCGGATGCCCCTTTCGATGAAAAAGCGTACAGTCTCTGGCTCAAGCTGGGGATTAAACCGAACAGGATAGCCAAAAGACCGAAAAAGGACAACTGGTGGGGACCGGCCGGTCAGACAGGTCCGTGCGGACCCGACACTGAAATGTTTTTCTGGACCGGAGATGGAGATGTTCCCGCCGTTTTTACTCCCGACGACAGGAAGTGGGTCGAAATCTGGAACGATGTCTTTATGCAGTACAATAAAAACGCGGACGGCGTTTATGAACCGCTTGCCCAGAAAAATGTTGATACCGGAATGGGAGTTGAAAGGGTTGCCGCGATTCTCCAGGGAAAATCAAGCTGCTATGAAACCGAGCTGTTCGCCCCTCTTTTCGCGAAAATAAATGAACTCAAAACACACACACCGGCGGATTCGTCAAAATCTGAAAGAATTATAGCCGACCATATCCGTGCCGCCACATTCATCATGTCCGACGGTGTAATCCCGGGAAATGTTGATCAGTCCTATGTTCTGCGAAGGCTCATACGCCGCGCCGTACGGGAAGGGAGAAAGCTTGGAATCGAGTCCAGATTCACCTGCCCGATATCCGAGGAAGTTATCAAACACTATTCTGAAATTTACCCGGAACTGGCAAGAAAGAGGGATGTGATTATCGAAGCCCTCAACAATGAGGAAGAACAGTTCGAGAAGACACTTGAAAAAGGGACAAGGGAATTTGAAAAACTGATATCCAGGGTGCCGTCTCATGTCACGACAAAGGTCATAAGCGGCAAGAACGCGTTCTATCTTTATGAAACATACGGGTTTCCCATTGAGCTGACGGAGGAAATGGCAAAGGAGAAAGGTTTTGCGGTAGACAGGGACGGTTTCGAAAAATCATACCAGAAGCACCAGGAGCTTTCAAGGCTGGGCGCCGAACAGAAATTCAAGGGAGGTCTTGCCGACAATTCTGAAATGACGACAAACCTCCATACGGCCACGCATCTTCTGCATCAGGCATTAAGAACGGTGCTCGGCCCGCATGTGGCCCAGAAGGGTTCGAACATCACCGGTGAACGGCTTCGTTTTGATTTCTCCCATACCGACAAGATGAATCCCGGGCAGATTTCCAAGGTTGAAGAGATTGTCAATGAAATGATACGTAGCAGCCTGGAAGTGAAATGTGTGGAAATGACAGTGGAAGAGGCGAAAAATGAAGGGGCGATAGGTCTTTTTGCCGAACGTTACGGTGAAAGGGTCAAGGTTTACAGCATAGGGGATTTCAGCAAGGAAATCTGCGGGGGGCCACATGCCGACAACACATTGAAGCTTGGGAAATTTAAAATTCTCAAAGAAGAAAGTTCAAGCCAGGGAGTGAGGAGGATAAAAGCAGTCCTCACTGCATAAAAAATATGAAACAAGTAAAAGTACTTATAGCCAGGGACAATGGAAAATACCGCATAAAGGTGGAGGGAAGAGCCAACTTCGAGTGCAGTCCTCCCCTTAGAAATTTTGCACACAGTCTTGAATGCCAGGACTGCAGGGAGATTTTCATTGATCTTTCGGAATGCGTCGGTATGGACAGCACCTTTATGGGAATTCTGGCAATGATGGGGCTGAAAGCAAAAAAATGCGGCTATACGGTCAACATTGTCAACGCCGATGTAAATATTAAAAATCTCCTTAATGGACTGGGGCTTCAGAAAATTTTCAATTATGTTGAAATATCTGAAATCGAGTTAACCCAGAAATGGGAAGACACCGGACAGTCGGCAGACAAAACAGAGAAGGCCGAAACAGTGCTGGAAGCGCATGAAACCCTGATGAAAGTTGATAAGGAGAATATTCCGAAATTTAAAAACGTAGTTGATTTCGTTAAAAAAGACCTCGGAAAAGAAGATAAGCCCGAATCAAAATAGCAATTAAAGTTTCCTTATAAAAAAACTGTCCTCTTTAGGAGCCGTAAAGAAATAACTTTGACATTTGCTGGCGAAGATTTTGGATTGATTATCATGATGTTTGTGAGGCGCATATCTGAAGATATGCAACGAGCAAACAGCGTGATAAGCGGCCAAAAGAACGCCAGCCCTTCGGGGCGGAATTCCATGTGTTTGTCTTCTTCGTTGCTTCACCCCTTACGTGTAGAACCCGTCCAAAAAAAGCTGTTTTTGTGGATTTGATTTCATCAAAGGCATCCGGGCTCTTAAAAAACTCCTCGCTTTGATGCGGTGAAATTATTTTCCTCTTC
>JBAYFV010000062.1:0-13072 GCA_041666985.1 Victivallales bacterium | reverse complement strand
CCGAGAATAAAACCTGTCGCTGACTTATACAAACACGCTCTTCCAGTCGCGGTTGTTCCGGTGGTGAATGTGAAAACGCCCTGCGCGTTATCGGCTGGGTCTACAGTGGCAACGGTTTCGGCTGCACTCGTACCTGCATTCGACACCGACCAAACTATTCCGGTAGTGGCCGCAGTTTCAAAATCATCGAAGAAATAGGAGAATGTTCTCGGATCAATGACGGCGTCATTCACGAATGACACGCTTTTCCTTGTCAGTGAGGTCGGGGTAACATAGAGGTTCACACCGTCATATTCGACAGCGCCGTCTTCCGGTGCTGCCAGGCTGGTTCCGCTTGTAAGTTTTAAAGGAGCTGTATTTGCCGATGCTGTTCCCGCCTTGAGATGCAGTGCCGCCGCAGGCGCATTGTTTCCTATTCCGACCCTATTGTTTGCCTGGTCAATTACGAGCGTATCACTGTCGAGATTCAGATTTGAACTCAGTGTCCAATTTCCGCCTGTTGGAAGGGCTACGTCCGGGAGATTTGCAGTGACAGTGGCGACATTTGAAGCATTTCCCACGAAAATGTTATTTTGCGCAAGCACAGATGAGGTGAAAATAGATTTGCTTTCCCATTGCGGATTATTTGTCGCATCGGTTGTAAGCACCTGATCTGCTCCGCCGTCTGCGATTTTCGCAAGTGTGACATTGTTGTCCAGTATTTTCGCGGTGGTCACCGAATCCGGCTGAATCGCGGCGATTCCGGTGTTTGAAACGGTGACATCGCCTGAAATGGTTTGGGCGGCGGCGACATTGGAGACGTTTCCGATGAGGACTTTGCCGTCCGTAAGTGTCACTGAATTGCCTGCCGGATCAATTGTCTTGTTTGTGATCGCCTGACTTCCGGTCAGGGTTGCGATATTCGCAACGGTCGTTGTGTTGCCCGCACCGTCACTGAGGCTGCCGCTCAGGAAGACATTGGTCCATCTTTTTGTGGCTGAACCGAATTCTGTAGCAGCGTCGGCCGCCGGCAAAATGGCGGTGTTTACCGCGACAGCCTGCAGATTGGTGAGTTCACGGGTCGCATTTGTCGCACTTGAACTGCCCGAATTTACGGCATAGGGAACCGCCTGAAGTTTTTCCCTTGGTGAAAGATCGCCTGCAGCGATTGTAATCTGGACGTAAAGAGTATCGCTAAAAGCCAATGCCTGAGGCAGATTGCCATAAGTCCCGCCACCGCCTGCGTCATCTCCGACAACTACTGAATATATTCCATCCGTGACAGTGACCGGGTTTCCGAGTCCGGCGGTATTGCGGTCAACATATAAGGCGGTTCCGGCGACAGCCGCGTCATAGATTGTGACTGTCATATCGATATTGCCGTTGATTATGTTGCCGGACGCGTCCAAAAGTTTACCTGAATACAGGATAGTACCAGGAGCGGCGAAAGACGGAACTGAAAAAACGAAAAGCAGAATCATCGCCACTATACCTGAAAATAAAAACGCAAGATATTTTTTCATTCTACACCACCGCTTTTCGTTAAATAATTCAAGGTAATTTCAAAATTGCCGAATCCAAGGCAGGGATGGCTCTCCGAGCCGTCCGTCTTGAGGCGGCGCGTTACGGAGAACGCGCCCTACCTTCGCCAATTTTGAAATTGGCTCAATTCATCTGCACTGCAAATCTTATTCTCGGATCGCCGGCAACTTGCCGACAACTTTCTTCTCCCCATATTTCACTAAACACCATGCCACCAAGCTGGTGGCGTTCCATCAAGTCCAAACAAAATAAGATTCAAGGGAAAACCGAGGGGTTGTTTCCAACCCCCCAGTTGTTAATTTAATTACTTCACCCATGGGCTTGTCGAGCGGTTGCTGTAGGAAACATTCGTCTGTGTTGCCGGCGCGATCGGGTTCACGAGAGCCCATACAGCTGAACCATCTGTGCTGGTCACACATACATATTGTTTTTTGGCAACAGTGTCAACCCACATGCTTCCAACCACATAGCCGATTCCGTTAGGAGCGGTTACGTCATTGACATCGTTAGTTGCGGTAGGAGGAACGGCTGCGTCTGTTTTATTGCAAATAGTTATTCTTACACCATTCGCATCAACAGTCAGTCCTGAACCAGCCGCTGTTTTTACTTTAAGCCCAGTCGAGTCTTCTATCCCGCCAGTTGCATTGAGCTGAACCGCCGAACCTGAAACCTTGTTCGCAGTTGCAATCGTTGCGAGTTTTGTGTCAACAATCGCCGCTGTGGCGCTGATATTGGAATCAACGATGGTGTCAGCTGCGATTTTCGCAGAGGTGACCGCCGAATTGACAATTTCAGCAGTATTGACTGAATCATTGGCCATTTTCGCGTTTGTGACGGCATTGTCGGCGAGGTCGAGTGTGACTGCCGCAGTTTCGGAACCGGAACCGGTTACCGTGATTGTTCCATTTCCGGCATCAGCGACTGTTGCGACATAATTGCCGGTGGTCTTTGTTCCGAGCGCGATGGAGTCATTTGCGATTTGAGAGCCGCTTATTCCGCTGGCTTTCACGCGAAGGGTGTTCGCGTTGATTTCGATTGTGCTGCCATCAACATTGACCTGAAGATCATCTGCGTTTGCGGTGAGACCGCCGTTGGCTGCTGTTCCGACTGCGAAATCGAGGCCGCTGAGGGTCAATCCGTTACCTGCGGTGTAAACACCGGGGCTGGCGAACTGAACAAAAGCAAGAGGTGTCGTGCCAAGCACAACTGCACCGCTGACATTGCAAACCCATGCCTTGCCTTGGTTGGCTGTTCCGTCGGTCACGAATACTGCGGCACTTTTGACTTCTGCGGCTGCATCCATGTCAAGCGCTCTCGTCCATGCGCCAGCTGCGACAACATATATTCCGTTTTGAGCTCCGGTGCTCTGGTCTTTTACGAGAATCCTGTCGCCTGCGACAAGAGCCACGCCATCAATTGTCTGCGTCCCGCTAAGGGTCAAATCTGCTCCGGCGCTTGCAGCGCGTGCGGCACTTTTCCATGAAAGCCCGTTCACGAGACTGTCTACATAAGCTTTTCTGGCGGCTTCATTTGCGGTAGTGGGGTCAGTTCCGGGAAGAACCGGAATGCTTCCGAAGGTTTTTATACCGTTTACTGCCTGGTCTCCGGATGTTCTGACAACCGTGTTGTTAACGGCAACTTGATCCGCGAGGATCTGGATACCGTCACCTGGATCAACATTAACCGCCACACTTGAACCCAGTGCTACCGAGCCACCGTCTTTGAGTCCGTCTCCTGCTGTAACTGTAACACTGCTGTTTGCGAGTTTCGCATTGGCGATCGCCGCAGTGCCACTGATGTTGGCATCAACAATGGTGCCGTTCGCGATTTTCGCTGAAGTTACGCCGCCGTCTTTGAGCTGGAGGTTGTTCGAGCTGATTTCAATGCCGGTATTGTCAACATTTACGGCGACCGTGGCTGCAGTGCCTTCGCCTGCGACACCGGTAACTGTGGTTGCGCCTGCAACAGCACCTGCGACTGTCGCAACATAATTTCCGGCGGTATCAGTGCCGAGGACAACAGCGTTCGGCTGAATCGCGGCAACTCCGGCATTTGAAATGGCGATATCCCCTGAAATGGTCTGTGCGGCGGCGACGTTGGAGGCATTTCCGATGAGGACTTTGCCGTCCGTAAGTGTCACTGAATTACTTGCAGGATCAATTGTCTTGTTTGTGATCGCCTGACTTCCGGTCAGGGTTGCGATATTCGCAATGGTCGTCGTGTTACCTGCACCATCATTGAGGCTGCCGCTAACAAAGACGTTTTGCCATGTTTTTCCGGCTGAACCCAAATCTATTGAATTGGTAACCCCCGGCAAAATGGAGGTGTTTACCGCTACAGATGCCAAGTTGTCGAGTGCAAGTGTAGCATTTGCTCCGCTTGAACCTGAAGAGAGGGAAGAAATCGCATATGGCACTGCCTGGAATTTTTCACGGGGGGACAACGCTGTTCCGCCGATGCTTATTTCGATGTGACATGTGCTGGATGCCTCAAGGGCTTCCTTGAGGGTGGTATAACTTCCGCCGCCGCCTGCGTCATCGCCGATAACGACTGAATAAAGTCCGTCCGTAACCGTGACAGGATTTCCGAGTCCGGCAGTGTTTCGGTCAACATAAAGTGCAGTTCCTGCGACAGCCGCATCATAGACCGTGAGCGTCATGTCCAAGTTGCCGTTGACAACGTTTCCCGTGCTATCAAGCAGTTTGCCTGAATAGACGATTGTACCCGGTCCGGCTGCGAATGCGCCGAGCGCCGACGCAAATACGAATGCGGTCAGCAACACCTTCATTACGTTCATTTTCCGCTTCATCTTTCCTTCTCCTTTTCTGTTTTTATCGACTTTAAAATCATTGGGATGCCTTTTCATTTTGGACTCCTTTGTTTCATTTTTTCTCCTTTTCCGTAATTTGTTATTTTGAACTCCATGACGAGTTGTTTGTGTTGACATAACTTCCCCCCGAACTGACGCTTCCCGATGAAAGATTGGCGGTGTTGAGCTGCCAGACGGCGGCGCCTGCGGTGGCAGCCATACAGAGGTAATTTCGTCCGTGCGCAGTGTCAATCCATTTGCTTCCGACGGAATAGCCTGCGTTTGCGTCATCGTCCTTGGTAGGAGGAACTGTTGCGTCAAGTTTACTGAGCTGGATGTTCGGATTCCGCATAACTGCGGCCTGAAAGTTTGTCTCATCAATGCCCACGCTTATGTTGGCGGAGTTCAAGGCTACGGTGACCATATCTGATGCCGCCGCGATATTTCTGAACTGCAGATCGTTTCCGTTTTTGTTATCGAAGACACCGAATCCCATTGTGCCTATATTTGAGGCGGTAGCACTTCCTCCGGCTCCTTTGTCCGTCCATGAAAGAATTCCGTTGCCGTCGGTTGTCAGAACCTGTCCGGAACTTCCATTGTCAGGTGGAAGCACAAAAAGCGTGTCTCCCGTCATTGTTGGAGATGTTTGAAACACCGAGTTGAAACCGGTGCCGCCTGAATGAATTGTGAGCTTCCCGTTTGTACCTGCATACCCGGTTTGAAGGTTCAGCAAAGTTCCGTCCGCCGGATTCTGTCCGCCTATAACTGTGCCGTCTATTGTTCCTCCGCCTATGTCAACTGTGCCTTTAGCCGGCGTATCCATGACGGCCGGCAGTCCCTGATGATCGTAGCCCAGTCCCCCAATCTGAGCAACTATCAGGGTCGAAACCTGTTCCGAGGTAAGGCCGTTTTGATTTGCATAGGAGGTCCATACGTAGTCAATGCTGAGGGACACGGTTCCGCCGCCCTGGGAAGTCGAACCGTCCGTGAATGTCTTATCCCATGAAGACCATCCACTGAGAACTGTCGCCATCTGAATTGGGCTTGGAGCACCGGTTTTCGAGGTGGCGAGCAGGGTTGTTTTTCCGGAATAGTATTCGCCGAGCATTCCGCCCCAGAATGCCGAGATCGTCAGATATTCGGAAGAGGCCGCCTGTATTTTCTGGAAATCCGCTATCCCGAAAAGAAAATCCTCATTGGTGTAGTACTTCACTTTGTCAACCGGAGACTGCCAGTATTTCACCAGTTTTTCACTCGAAAAAATTCCAGAGACGGCATCATATTGAAACGCAAGATATCCAATCTGGCTTGCAGTGTAAGGCGTTTTTGGAGCGACTGCCGTAGGGGCGTAATATTCGGTTCCGCCGAGCGACCACTTATAGACAAAAACTTCGGCGTTGAGCGGTGATGCGAAGAAAATGCAGAAAAGCGCCGACATTCCGAACAGAAAAAGAAGATTCGGAGCGCTTATGTTCCTGCTGAAAGCTTTGTCCCTGCATTTTTTCATTTTGGCATTGCGCTTTTTGAGTATATTTTCCCCATGTCAACTGTTAACCATGTCAAAAGCTCCTTACTCATGTAACAATATTACTACATTCAAGTTTATTTGTCAAGTAATTTTGAGAGGGAAAACAGAAAATTACGTAGTAAACAATAAAACGTGTAGCGATTTCTTGATTGGGTTAAAAAAAAGAAGCGGTTTTTGAAAGTTATTTTTGATTTTTTCAAAATGTGGAACTAATCTTGAATTTGAATGTGGGATTAATCTTGAACTTTATTTTCCAGGAGTTAAAAAATGTCAATTTCCGTATATCTGATAGACGATCACCGGGCTCTTCTTGACGCACTTAAGGCGGTTTTCAAAGGTCATCCCGAAATTTCCATTGCGGGCGAAGCAACGAGTGCGAAGAACTGCATGGATGAACTTATACAGTTGAAACCTGATGTAGTGACTCTTGATCTTTTCATGGAAAACGAGAACGGCATTGATTTTCTCAAGGAGTTGAAAAAAAGGGATTTGAGCATAAAAACGGTGGTTTTCACGGGTTCCTCCAGCGAAGAACATGTTGCTGAATGTTTCAGCTACGGCACTCTCGGATATGTTCTCAAAGGTGGCGGCATAGACGAACTGGTGGATGCGGTCATTGCCGCCGGGAAAGGCAATTATTATTTGAGCGGACATGTCGGGAAAACATTTTTTGATCAGGTGAAATTTAATGAAAAGCGCCTTGACAAAGGGAAATCCGAAGGGCTCAGCCAGCGTGAAAAAGAAGTTCTCAAACTTACGGGCGAAGGCAAATCCTGTTCGGAGATAGCTGAAATCTTAAAACTTGAACTTTCAAGCGTCTACACATATCGCAACCGTCTCATGAATAAGCTCGGAGTGAAAAACGCCTCCGAATTGATTGCGGCCGCAGTCAAAGCAAACTGAAGAGGCATACTCCACACGGATGAAAATTCAGCTGACAGCTTATTTTTTCGCCCTGTAATAATCGGCGACGGAGTCAATGATCTGGCTAAGGGAATGCCTTGGTTTCCAGCCTATCGCCCTGTTTATACTGGAAATATCGGGAAGTCTTCTCATCATGTCCTCAAATCCTGACTCATAAGCCTGCTCATAGGAAATGTGCTCAACGGGGGATTTGCTTTTCAGGCGTTTTATCACGGTAGCGGCAAGGTCGTTCATGGATATCTCCCCGGTACTTCCGACATTGAAGACTCTTCCTGCGGCCTCATCGCAAACGGCAAGCCCGCGCAATGCCCTGACAGTGTCAAACACATGGCAGAAACATCTTGTCTGCTTTCCGCTTCCATAGACCTGAAGAGGCTCCCCCGCAAGCGCCTTTGAAACAAAACGCGGAAGAACCATTCCATACCGGCCGGTCTGCCGCGGCCCGACAGTATTAAAAAGCCGCACTATGAGAATCGGCATCTTTTCAGCCCGGAAATACGCCATTCCGAAAAATTCATCGAGGAGCTTGCTGCATGCGTACGACCAGCGGCAATTGGTGGACGGGCCGATGAGAAGATCGTCGCCTTCATTGAATTTCGCCTTGTCGGATTTTCCGTAGACTTCGCTTGTCGAAGCTATGAGCACCTTGGTATGGCATCTCTCCGCCCCCTTCAAGACACGTTCAGTCCCATGGACATTTGTCATGATTGTCCTGACAGGGTCATGGACAACCAGCTCCACGCCGACAGCGGCGGCGAGATGGTAAACCATATCCGATCTGGAAATAAGATATTCAAGCTCGGGAAGTTCAAGCAAGTCGCCTTCCACAACGTCGAGCTTGGATTTTTTCTTCGCAAAGGAGAGGTTTTCCGGGGAACCCGTTGAAAAGTCGTCAATCACAGTCACCGAATGTCCGTCTTTGAGGAGTGATTCAACAAGGTGACTTCCAATGAAACCCGCCCCTCCAGTTACAAGAAATTTCATAATAAGAACTCCGTCGGGTTAAAATCTTCCATTGCGGACAAATACGGATCAGGCGCCGCCCATGCCGGAACTCAGCATCGCTTTTTTCTGTTTTCTCTCCCTGATGCGCATGTAAATATCAATAAACGGCCCGGAAAAAATGTAGTAGTTGATGAGGACAACCGCTGCAAGTTCCTTCCATACCACCAGCGCCATCACAAAAATCACAAGCATAATCATCCTGACCCTGTTCCTGCGCACGGACTGAATCCATTTGCCGATATGCGTGTAACGCACATTGCTGACCATGAGGAATCCGAGCAGGCCTGCGTAGAACGGGAGTATTACGAGAATATGATTAAGCTCCCCCTCTTTCATGCAATAGTAAATGACAAGACTGCATATGCCCGCCGCCCCGCCCGGTGAGGGAAGCCCGGTGAACCCTTCCGTTTTCTTCTTCTCGAGCATTGCATGAACATTGTATGTGGCAAGCCTTAAGGCGACACATCCGAGATATACCGCGCAGAGCCCCCATACGATATAATAGTCCATCGGCTTGAGATGCTCCCTTAAATGATGCGCCATAACCGCGACTATCACTGCCGGAGCCACGCCGAAAGTCACCATGTCGGCCAGGGAATCCATCTGCATCCCGTGCATGCTTGCCGCATTGAATATCCTCGCGGCGAAACCGTCAAGTGCGTCAAAGACCATTGCCGCAAGAATGATATAGGCGCAAAGCCTGAGAACAGGTTCCGGGTCTTTCACCCCCTCATAGACATGAAGAGTGAAAAGAATCGCGGCAAATCCGCAGAGGGAATTGCATATGGTAAGAGCTGTCGGCACAAATTTCAGCCACTTGTTGTGAACGATGAGTTCTTTAAAATTCCTTCTCATATTCATTCCGTTCTGTTTTTGATTTCAGCCATTATTGAAGTGCCTGCATGCACACGGTCGCCAATCTTGACTTTCAATTCGAAATCGGAACCGGCAGGTAAAAACAGCTCCGTCCTGGAACCGAACTTGATCATTCCGTATATTTCGCCTTTTGAGAACGCCGATCCCGGCTCCACAGGACAGACTATCCTTTTTGCTATGGCGCCGGAAATCTGGCGGACAATCAGCGTGAATTCCTCTCCGCCCGCACTTGCATCGCAGACAACCGTCATCGCCTCGTTCTCGCTTGAAGCCAATGGGTCTCTGGCATCATGGTATCTGCCTTTCCTGTAGATTTTCTCCCTGACTTTGAGCTGGCACGGCGCCCTGTTCAAATGAACATCGAAAACCGACAGGAAGATGCCGACACGGACTGCGTCCCGCCCGCCGAAATATTCATTTTCAGCGCTGCCCGAAACGATCCCGATATCGCGGACATGTCCGTCGGCCGGGGATACGAGAATGCCGTCACCGGACGGAATTGTCCGTTCGGGATCACGGAAGAACGCGGCGAGAGCCAGCCATGAGAGCGCAAAAAAAACTGAAAGTGAAATTCCGGCAAGCATATTCACGAAAACGGCAATCAGCACCGAACCGGCAGACAAGAGCAGAAAAACAATTCCGCCGCCAAGCCATTCACGCATTCCGTAATGTGTAAGTTTCATATGTTCATCACGCTTTAAGCGCTTCCTTCACGGCATTGACAAGCACCTGTTTGCTTTGAACACCAATGAGCTGCTGGACTGTTTTCCCGTCTTTCAATATGAAAATGGCGGGAATGCTCCTGACGGCAAATTTCATGGCGAGCTCCTGCGCCTCATCCACATTGATTTTGGCAATTACCGCATCATTGCCGACTTCTTTGACCACTTCCTCAAGAACCGGGCCGAGCATTTTGCAGGGGCCGCACCATTCCGCCCAGAAGTCAATAAGGGCAACCCCCTTGGAAGTTTCCGAATCAAAATTATCGGAATTCAAATGTTTCACGGAACCCATATTTTACCCTCTCATAATTAGTTGTTAAGCTTGGAATATACTGAAAACACGGTATTATTTCAAGCATGATACCCATACTGCTGTTGTTTTTAAACTTTTGCCATGACTTTTAAATTTACATGAACGCCAAAGACTACAAATATATTGACATAAACGGCATCTCCATTGCATACACCGACAATGGATGCGGGCAGCCGGCCCTTTTCATCCACGGGTTCGCCTCGTCTTCCTTTTCCTGGATGAAAATGATCGGACATATGCCCCGCAAACTCAGATTCATCACAATCGATCTGAAGGGGTACGGATATTCGGAAAAGAGATGCGATGATCAGCTTTCACCTTTCGACCAGTCGGTGATTGTCTCCGAATTCATCAGGCAGATGAAACTTGAGAACCTTGTCCTTGTCGGACATTCAATGGGCGGCGCAATCAGCCTGCTCGCACTTCTGAATGAAGATATCAGGTCGAAAACCGGCAGGCTCGTACTTGTGGACAGCGCCGGCTTTCTCCAGAAACTGCCGAGTTTCATAGATGACATTACGGCGACTTCCCCCGACAACGCCGTCGTAAGGATGGCAAGCGAGGAGCTTCTGGTTTCACTCGTCCTGAAACAGACATTTTTCGATCACGGTAAAATAGACGATGAAACCGTCAGGGAATACAGCGGCATTCTTCGTCAGGACGGGGCGAAGGAATGCCTTTACGCTTCAGCCAGGCAGATTGCGATTGCCAATACAAAATCACTCCACGAAAAAATCAGGGGGTTCTCAATCCCGACCCTGATTGTCTGGGGGAAGGAGGACGTTATAATTTATCTCCCGGACGCGTTGAAACTCAAGGCGGATCTGAGGAATTCAGAACTCAGGGTCATTCCAAAATGCGGACATTCCCCGCACGAGGAAATGCCGCTGGAGACGGCCGGGATATTGTCCGAATTCATAGGAGTGCATTCTGACCCGGCGCCGGACAAGCCCCGTCCGGACATGAATCATCCCCGGAAAATCAAGATGAGAAGGCTTATTGATCACTGGAGCGTCGGCATGTTTTTCATGATCGTAATTATCAAGCTCCTGCAGCTTCTTAAAACAATAGGGTTCAAGGCGAAAGAAAACGGGTGGCGCAAGGTCACCGGCATCTTCATGCGCAAGGAACATTCAAAATTCCTCCTTGCCAGCTTCAGGATAAGCTATATCGGGGAAAACACTCCGCCCGAAAATATGGAGGCCGCCAGGAACATCCTGATCGAACGCCTTGCCGATTTCATCCGGAGAAGCCCGGCCTGCCACTGGACGCTCGACTGGGGATTCTTCATGGCCAAAAGGAAAAAACTGCTTTTCACAGATATTGTCGAGGCGAAATTCAGCGGCGAAGGACGGATGCTGAAACTCATGCCCCACCTCGACAGGACGAGTCGGGATTTTCCCCTGCTCAAAGATGAGACAAGGGAGGGGCTCATTTCCGAAATGATTGAAGTTTACAACGAAACGGAAAACTTTTCCGACAAAAAGCGCCCATGGATTGTCTACAAGAGACTTCGGCGCTGGGCCCGCAAGGTGAAGGGGCTTTCATTTTCGGGGCGTCAGGAACTTCGACACCTTATAGACAGATTAATGAACAGCTCCTTTATCCAGTTTGACACACTGACCAACGATCCCTCTAAATTCACGCGCTGCAGAATGGCCACTCCGGACATGAGAAGGTGCAGCCATCCCGGATTCGGACTTCTCAACATTGTGTGCCGTTTCACGCCCGACTATTCTGAAAGTGACTTATGGTTCCAATACCATCATGTATCGGTTGACGGGATGCCCATGCAGGAGATGCTCCAGAACCTGAAAAAGGAATGGGGGGCGGCTGGCCCGGTCAAATATCCGGCCCTTTCAAGCAGCGCCGCAAAACCCGAATCCCTTTATCACGGGCACAACCTGTTCCGCGCCAGGGTTTACATCTCTTTTGAGCGCTTCCTCAAATTCAGGAAATATCTCAATGAGAAATATTATGTGGAAATGGGCGGGCCCGCAACAGTCTCAAGCATGATAATCTGGGGACTGGCCCAGCAGGACTATTTCCGGGAGCGAAAATTCGTCTCCCCCGTCGACACCTCTTTGATTATGGATTCCTCGACAGGCCGCAACATCAGTTTCATCATCATCCGCCCGAAAAAGTTTTTCAATGAAGCGGCTCCCCTGGACGGATTCCTGAAATATCAGAGGGAATTCAACCAGCGCCTCTTCGCAACCAGCATCGGCAAAAGCGAAAGCCATGAACTTCTCGAGCTCTACGCTCTGATGCATCCGCTGTTCTATCACTTCACCAGCACTGTAATGTCGAAAACCCTTGGCGAACTTGTCGGAACTGCGGGATTGACAATACTCAAGAATGCGGAAATGTTTATCAGCCCCATTTCCGATCTTCACGTCAACGGATTCACCGCCATCGGCAACATGGCAATGCCCACTGAAGACGGCAAAACCGCAGGCGCGGTCAGCATCTGCGGCTCCAGAGAACAGATCCACGAATACATCAAGGCGATAACCCGTCTCACGGAAAACTATCACGAATTTCTCTTCCAGAACTATTCCTGCCAATAGGAAACAAGCCTCGGTCAAGAATTTACTTTTACGCCGGGAGCTCCGGCCTGACTTTCAGAACTCGTTACGAGTGCTGAAAGTCCGAAAAGAACTCTTTCCTCAGCAGTTCAACTGAAACAAAGCGGTGGCTGCGCCAGCCGCGTTGCAGGCCGGCCTCAACATTCTCCGTCCTGTCATCCGTATAGAAACAAGGTTTGCCGTAGGTGTTTTCAAAGGCCTCATAGATGCCGGATTCGGGTTTCTTGAATCCTGTCCTGTAACTGAAAATCCCGCCGCTGACAAAAACGGCGAGAGGAAGATGGCGATATACGTGATTGATATGGATTTCCGAAGTATCCGAGAAGAATATCGCACGGCAGCCCAGCTTCGTAATCTCATCCAGAAAATCATACATGCCGGGAATCTCATCCCCGAGAATCCGGTTCCAGGCACAGGCAAGTTCCGCATCGGTAAAACGTCCGCCCGTAACTTTCTTAAAAACTCCGAGCCAGCCCTCAGTGGAAATCCCGCCTTTTTCGAGCTTGTCGCACGCCTCGTGAAATTCCACGGGAACTACGGTGTCCGTCGAATATCCAAGCGCATCAAGACAACGTCCGGCGTGAATTTTCAGGCATACGTTGCCGATGTCAAGGGCGAAATATCTTCGTGATTTATCAATTTCAAATCTGTCAGTCATCTTATTCTTGCCCAACGATACGCTCATGTATCCGACGGAGACGGATTACATGAAGTGGCTTGGTTAGAATCGGAGTCTTATTGAATTGCTGCCTCTTCAAGTCGTTCAGCGACCCAGAGCTTGATGAT
>JBAYFV010000061.1:0-13075 GCA_041666985.1 Victivallales bacterium | reverse complement strand
ATTCTCGGGCTAAAGCCACGAGCTACTTCAAACACAAGTTTCAGGAGAGAAGTCAGGATTCAGAATAAAACCGAATTTGAGTTCAAATTCAATTCTGTCTCCTGGATTCTGACTCCTGAATTCCTAGTTTTGAAATTACCTCCGCAATTTAACTTGTCTATGCAAAATTTTTAGCCTTACGGGGTGCTAGGACAGCGCCTCGCGGAGTTTTGCCGACAGGGCTTCCGCCGTAAACGGTTTCTGAAGGAAATGGACGCCTTTGTCGAGGACACCGTTTTGCGCGATTACATCCGCCGTGTAGCCGGACACGAACAGGCAATTGATGCCGGGACGCCCGGAGCTTATCCTGTCCCTGAGATCGCGTCCGCTCATTTTCGGCATGACAACATCGGTCATCAGGAGATGAATCTCCCCTTTATATTCCTCGGACAGCTTGATCGCCTGGAGGGGGTTGTCGGCAACCAGAACCGTATAGCCCATCCGTTCGAGCAGCTTTTGGGCAAACTGGAGCAGAACCTCTTCATCCTCGACAAGCAATATGGTTTCAGCGCCCGTGAATATCCTGGGTTTTTCAGCTTTTTCATTCTTTTCCGCATCATCCGATTCATGCCGGGGCAGATAGATCTTGAATGTGGAGCCCTTTCCGGGTTCACTGTGGACATTGATGAAGCCGTTGTTCTGCTTCACGATGCCGAAGACGGTGGCAAGTCCGAGTCCGGTCCCCTCTCCGACTTTCTTGGTCGTGAAGAACGGTTCGAAGATGTGCTTAATTGTCTCCTTGTCCATGCCGCATCCGTTGTCTCTGACTTCCAGCACGACATGTTTTCCGGGGACGGAATCCGGATGCGTCTCGCAGAAAGCCTCATCCAGATCCGCATTGCCGGTCTCAATTGCCATCTCCTTGCCGGGGTCGTGAATTGCACCGCGTGCATTGACAACGAGGTTGATCATGACCTGGTTGAGCTGGGACGGATCTATTTTCACTTTCCAGAGATTGGCTGCGGGCTTCCACAGGAGTTCGATGTTTTCACCGATAAGGCGCCGGAGCATCTTGAGCATGCCTTCGACGGCGTCATTCAAGTCCAGCACTTTCGGAGCTATGGTCTGCCTGCGGGCGAATGCGAGAAGCTGCCGGGTGAGATTCGCAGAGCGTTCTCCGGCCTTGTTGATTTCCTGAATGCGGGAATAACTCGGGTCGGACGGCGGAATTTCCATCAGGAGCATATCCGAATATCCGTTGATTACGGACAGCATGTTGTTGAAATCGTGGGCGACCCCGCCGGCCAGCTGTCCAATAGCCTCCATCTTCTGCATCTGGCGCAGCTGGTCCTCCAGTTTTTCACGCTCCGCCTCCGCACGTTTGCGCTCGGTGATGTCGCGGATATTGCATTGGATGACTTTCTTGACGCGGGCTTTGTAGATGTTGCTTGTGAATTCCACCTCCACCTTCTCCCCGTTCTTGGTCTCAAGAGGCAGATCCTCGCAGCGGATATAATCCTGGGTCTGTAGCCGTATGAAGGCGTACTTTGACTGCGCTACACCCTTGAAAAGGGGCACCTCCCACAGGCGCTTGCCCAGTAATTCCTCACGGGAATAGCCCAGGAGCTCCCTCAGCAGCGGGTTGACATCCGTGATCATCCCCGTGTCGAAGTCGAGCAGGAGTATCCCGTCTTTTGCCGACTCGAATAAACTGCGGTAGCGCTCTTCCCCCTCACGCAGCGCCTCCGCTGTCCGTTCGCGATGGACCATTACGCCGAGATGCCTGGCGATGTTGATGATCAGATCCCGTTCCTCCCTGAGGAACGGCCCCTCGTAGAGCACGGGGCGTTCCTCGAGGTAGCACACCTCCACTGTCCCTACGGTCTCTTCCGGGATCGCGAGGTCGGCGGACTGCTTCCATGCGGTGTCCCTGAAACCGGGAGACGCGAACTCCCTGCCTTCGAAGACGATCCTCGCGCGGGTTATCCCCGTATACTGCCATCCCGGCGGGATGAGATCCACAGCAGCCTTCAGCGTCTTGTCTATTGATTTGCATGGCTCCGCAGTAAGTGTTGAAATGTCGTAAAGGCACTTCAGCTCCTTGACCCGTTTTTTCAGTTCCTCCGTCCGCTCCCCGACCAGCGTCTCAAGGTGGTCCCGGTGCATTTCCAGCTCCCGCCTGTTGCGATCCATTTCGAGGTAAATCCTGAGTTTGCCGAGGAGAATCTCCGGCGCGTAGGGCTTGGTCAGGTAGTCGACACCTCCGGACTCGTAGCCCTTGAACACGTGCTGCTCGTCCGGGTAGGTGGCGGTGAGGAACATAATCAGGGGCATCCGTATATTCCTGTCCCCTCGCATGTGTCCGACCAGCTCGTAGCCGCTCATCCCCGGCATCTGCACGTCCACGATGGCCACGGCGAATTCGTGGTCGAGAGTGGCGGCAAGGGCCTCGTTGCCGCTGCTCGCTTCAATGACTTCCGCATCCAACTCACGCAGGATCTGCTGGAGGGCGACACGGTTTTCCCTGCGGTCGTCCACGATCAGTATTTTTTGTTTTTCACTCATCTCGGCACCGTTTCGTTAGTTTGTTCCGTATTGCACGTTGCATGCCGGATTTCCGGCGCTTCCCCCGCTCCGGCCCGTTCGCCGTCCGGCCTCCTTGTATTCATGTGTCCCGGATTCCGTTTTCACCTGTATAGCCAAATGCACATCATGGAAAACAGCCGTTGCGGATCAACCGGTTTCCGCAAGTAGTCGTTCGCCCCGGCTGCGAGGCATTTCATGCGGTCTTCCGGCATGGCCTTGGCGGTGAGCGCTATGATCGGAAGCCTCCGGAATCTCTCCTGGACGCGAATGAGTTTCATGGTCTCGTAACCGTCCATCACCGGCATCATTATGTCCATGAGCACGAGGTTCACGTCCGGATGCTCTCCCAGCAGCCTCAGCGCCCTCTCTCCGTTTTCAGCCTTCAGCGTCTCCATGCCGCGATCCGAGAGGAGGCGTGACAGTGCAAATGTGGTGCGCATGTCATCGTCTATGATGAGTACTTTCTTACCCCTCAGAAGCTTGTCGGTGTCGTGGAGATCCCTGATGATTTTGCGCTGTTTTTCGGGCATTTTGCTTCCAGTCCGGTGCAGGAAGAGGGACACCTCGTCAAGCAGGCGCTCTTCCGACTTGACATCCTTTACGGCGATGGACTTGGTGTGTTTGCGGAGCTCCATTTCCTCCCTGGGCGTGAGTTCACGGCAGGCGTGGACAATTACAGGCGGCAACTCGGCCCCTTTGCTCTCCAGTTTTCCCAGCAGTTCCAGACCATCCATGTCCGGCAGGTCAAAGTCCAGGATCACGCAGTCGTAGCAGCTGGAGCGGAGCACCTCCAGAGTCTGATTGCCGGTCTCGACCTCGTCTATCCTGACATCTTCGTTACCGATCAGGTTTACGATCTTGCGGCGGGTTTCCGCATTGCCGTCCACCAGGAGCACACGCCTCGGCTTCCCGTCCGAGACCTGTTCGAGTCTGAGGAAGATCTTTTCGATGTCTTCCAGAGTGGGTGGCTTGGTGCTGTGTCCGGCCGCGCCCCTGAGTAGCATCTCTGCCGACGCATCTTGCGCGGAGATGATGTGTACGGGGATGTGTCTGGTGTCCGTGTTTTCCTTGAGTGCGCTGAGTACGTCCCAGCCGTCCATGCCCGGAAGGCAGATGTCGAGAATCACGGCGTTGGGCAGATGCCGACCTGCAAGTTCCAGCCCGGCCTCTCCGGTCGGTGCGGACAGGCACTTGAATCCTTTTTCGTGGCATTTCCCATAAAGGAGCCGGGCGAGTTTCTGATCGTCCTCGATAACCAGGATGACCCTGTCGTCCTTATTCAGGTTGTCACGGTCGTCCTCTATCTGCACGGCCGTGGCGCTATGCCGCATGGTGCTGTGCACCGCGCCTTCGTCGGCTCTGGCGACCGTGGCGGTATTGCCCGGTGCGGCATTACGGCAGGAGGACATTGTCACGGGAAGGTACAGCGTGAAGGTCGATCCCGTGCCCAGTTCGCTTTCCGTCCGTATCTCCCCGCCCAGGAGACGGGAGAGTTCCAACGAGATGGAAAGCCCCAAACCCGTTCCGCCGCCCTGTCTCGTCGTTCCGACATCCACCTGGTGGAACGCCTCGAAGATGATTTTCTGATTTTCCGGAGCGATGCCGATGCCGGTGTCCTTGACCTCCACGGACAGGCACTCGTCTGCGGAGAGGCCGCTTTTTGAGAGGTTCGTATGCGGGGAGGGGCGGCTGAAGGTGACGGTGACGCTTCCCGAATCGGTGAACTTGATTGCGTTGGCGACCAGATTCCGGATGATCTGTTCAATGTGCTTCTGGTCGCTCGTTATCTCGGACGGGGCGTCATCGCGCACCGTGACTTCCAGTTTAAGACCCTTTTCTTCCGCCATGTACCCGAAGGAGGTGTGCACGGCATCCGCGAGGTCGCCTGTCCGCACCGTGCCAAGTTGGAGGTTCATCTGTCCTGCTTCTATCTTGGACAGGTCGAGAATCTCGTTTATGAGGTTTAGGAGGTCGCCGCCGCTGTTGTGGATTATCCTGGCGAACTCGACCTGCTCGTCGGTCAGGTTGCCTCCCTTGTTGGCCGACAGCAGCTGGGCCAGGATCAGCAGGCTGTTGAGCGGAGTGCGCAGCTCGTGGGACATTTTTGCCAGGAACTCCGATTTGTACTTGTAGGCCAAGCCCAGGGCTTTTGACTTCTCCTCCAGCTCCACGTTCGCGGATTGGAGCTCCTTCGTGCGTTCCTGCACCCGCCGCTCCAGATCGGCGTTGAGGGCGCGGACTCCATCCTCCGCCCGCTTGCGCTCGGTGATGTCGAAGAAGGTTAAGAGAAGATCGTCGCCGATTGCGGTGCCGGAGATCACCATTGTGCGCACCTCTCCGCTCTTGCAGGTTACCCGGTACTCAATGGGTTCGATGTCGATCTTTTTCTCCAATGCCTGGCGCACAGCGCTTTCCCACGCGGCAACCACCCAGTTCCGGTAGGCCGGATCGGGATAGGCGAGCTGCCACCACTCCTTCAGAGTCGGCACGTCTTCGCGGGTGTATCCCAGGGTCTGTACAAAACGCCGGTTGAAATCAACGAGCACCCCCTCCTTGTTGACGAAACACAGAGGCACTGCGGCAACGTTGAAGAGTTTTCCGAAACGGATCTCGCTCTTGTCCAGTTCAGCGTCGCTTTTCGACAAGGTGTCAAGCATGGCGTTGAACTCCAGTGCCAGCATGGCCGCTTCGTCTGTTCCGGCGATCTGGGAACGGGCTGAACGGTTTCCCGACCTGACCTCGTTGATCGTGCTTTGAACAGCATAGAGCCTCTTGGTGATGCGGCGGCCCATCAGCAAAGCGATAACCGATCCGATGAAAATCGCCGCAAGCGCATAGAGTATGCCGTCGCGTGTAATCTCGGCGAGTTTCTTTCCGGTGGACTTCTGGCCTATGCCGACGCGCGTCCACCCCACGTGTCTGCCTCCGAGCATGGCGGGGGTGGCGACATCCACCAGATCCGCTGTTCTGCTGATGACCGTCTGGCGCGCCTCTCCGGGAAGGTCGAGCAGAAACTGTCCCATTCTGGACTTGTCCGTATGGGACAGTATAAGGCCGTCTTTATCTGCGAGAATCGCAAAATCGAGTTCAGGATAGCGGCGTTGCGCCTCCACCAGTTCCTGAAGTCCGGCGATGTCGTCGGCCGCAAGCCATCCCGCTGCCGAGGTTGAAAGGGTCTGGGAGAGCGTCATGGCATGCTCCTCCTGATGGGCAAGGAGCATTGAACGCTGGCGTACTGTCAAGTCTATTATGAAAAATGTCGTTGTGAGTGTGAGAACGAGGGTCACGCCGATGATCAGGCGGCCGCGCAATGTGCCGAACAGGAAGTTGTGAATATCCCTAATCTTCATTTGTCTCCACCTTCCTCACTTCCGTCTCGAAACGCCCGATGTAAGAACACACCATATCGTAGTCCCTGTCCGAGGCGGGTATAAAACGGGCGGTTTCCATGTTGGCGAGTATCTCCTTTCCATTTTCGGTCTCGTGAAGCCCTGTCAGGAGTTTTCGGAGCTGTTCCCGTATGGCCGCAGGCACATCGTTGCGCGCCATGACCGAATTATTGATGAGCGGTTCGGTTTCCCACGCAACCTTCAATTCCGCAGTCTTCTCTGGATGATCCTTCTGAAAGGCCCTCCACGGCGGTGGCCAGGTCGCTCCGGCAGCCGTCATTTTCAAATAGACGTTCATGATGGATGACTCCTGTGAGCCGACATAGTGGTTTTCGATGTCCTTATTGACGTTGATCCCGTGTACGTGGAGGAAATACTGGGGCATGATGCAGGCTGCGAGTGCGGTGGGCGACGGATAGCTTACCGCCTTGCCTTTCAGATCCGACGGCTCACCGATGCCGCCGTCTTTTCGCACTATTAACATTCCTTTGAAATCTTTCGGTTCTCCGGCCTCTGCAATGACACTGTATCCGGCCTTCATCGCCTGGAGCGTCTGCCACGGGTTCGGCAGGAGAAACTCGGTTTTTCGGCCTTGATATTTTTCCTCAAAACTGGCGTAATTCCTCGATGCCTCAAGGGTGAGACGCGCCCCCTTCAGCCTTTCGTTCAGATAATCCATGAGAGGCTGATACTCTTGCATCAGCTGGGCGGGGTTGTGAAGCGGATGCACGGCGAAGTGATAGATCGGGGTTGTCTGGGACACCGGAGACTTGCCGTATTTCGGCCCCGTGCTTTGCGGCGCCTTTTCACAGCTTGAAATCATCAACAGCAAAGACAGTGCGGCGATTACAGTTGCAGTTGCAGAGTTCCTCATGTTTACCCCCAGCGGCTTTTTCAGCCTTCCGTACTCACCTGTAGAGACAAACGCACATCATGGAAACCGGACGTGTTGGCAAAATCTTAAAAACCTTAAAAACCGATAACTGCCATGGCGGAAACTAACGCATGTCCATAATGTTCCAACCTACACCTTCAACCCGTTACTACAAGCGCGGGCCGCCAGTTTCTGGGGAGAAAGCGTCGGCAGGTCAAATATCTTTATTGTTTTTTTCCCATTCCGGGGTTTACATTTTCAAACCTCGGAATTACAGTGGTGTGGTAACGTTGAGATATTTAAGGAAAGTTTATTGCCATGTCCAGTCTGAAAGATATAGCGGAACGTGCGGGGCTTTCGATAAACACTGTCAGCCGGGCGATCCGGGGGCGGGGGTATGTTTCAGGAGACGCCTGTGAAAAGGTGATGCGGATTGCCGCGGAACTGGGCTACCGGCCCAACCGTGCGGCGCGGAGCCTGCGTTTCAGGAAAAATTTTGAGATTGCGGTGATCGGTTTTTTTGAAGCGGGCAGCAGCGGCGGCGACCAGTTGATGATGGAAAAGTTTGTCGGCATTAAGCGGCGCCTGTCCGCGTCCGGTTATGAGATGAATCTGCATTTTCTGGACATAAGCTGCGATTTCGAGTCGGTGAATCTGAAACTGCTGGAGGATATTGCCGGACAGAGCCCGGCGGGAATCATAGTGATTGGCGACGGTAAACTGTGCAAGTCAATTTACCGGATGATGGAAACGAAGAAGATTCCGGCGGTGCTGATTTCATATGACGTGATACCGAAAATGGACTGTGTCTACATTGACCGCCTGCAGGGAGTACGTGACGCCGTGCATTATTTGGCGGGAAAAGGGCGCAGCAGAATTGCATTTGCCGGTTTTTCCGGTATTTGCTGTAATCGCATCCGCGGTTACCGCAAAGCCGTTGAAGAGCTCGGCCTGCAGGAGATTGTTTTCAGCGAAAACAGTTATTCCGGAAGTGATCTGGAACGGATTTTTGATCTGGGAGTTGCGATGTCCGGAGATATTGCCGCAACGGGGAATCCTCCGGATGCGGTAATCTCCTATTCGGATTATCTCGCCGCCGGACTGATTGCGGGTTTCCGGGAATCTGGGGTCGGAATTCCGGAGGAGATTGCGGTCATCGGTTTTGACAACCGTGAACTGGCGGCATTCACCAGTCCCCGGTTGACGACTATAGCCCAGCCGAATTGCAGGGCAGGGGAACTGGCGGCGGAAATGCTCCTGGATAAGATCACCCGGGCACGCGGGCGGACAAGCTCGGTCGGAGTCCCAATGAATCTGAAAATAAGAAGTTCAACTTGATCGTATAGGAAGTTGTCACAGGCAAGACGCCTGTGTTATACTCTGAATAAGGGAGGTAATTTCAAAATTGCCGAATCCAAGGTGGGGATGGCTCTCCGAGCCGTCCGTTTTGAGGCGGCGCGTTACGGAGAACGCGCCCTGCCTTCGCCAATTTTGAAATTGGCTCAAGGGTGAAAAGTTAAGTTTTCACCCCTATAGAGTATGCATTTAAACTGTGAAATGAAGACACTAAAACAAAAGGACAAAAAAATGAGCGGACGAAAATTCAAAGTGGGTATTGTCGGCACCGGCAGCAGGGGAATCGAGGCTTTCGGCAAAAATATTGCAACACGTGATGACGCACAAGTGGTGGCGCTTTGCGATCCCAACCAGGTCAGGATGGAATTTGCCGCCAAAAACCTGGGCTTCAAACCTAATTTCCATACTTCCGTTAAAGCCATGATTGCCTCCGAAAAACCCGATGCGGTAGTCATTACCAGCCCGGACTTCTGCCATGAGCCCAACGCGGTGGAGGCCTTGAACAACGGGGTCAATGTCCTTGTTGACAAACCGCTGTCTACAACTGTAAAAGGCTGTCGGAATATCATCGCCGCCGCAGAAAAAGCCGGCAAGGTCGTTATGCTGGGTTTCAATCTGCGCCATCACGCAGTGCTGAAAAAACTGAAAAAGCTGATTTCCGAAGGTGTGCTGGGACGGGTTTTCCTGATTGAAAACCGTGAGTTCTACGATGGCGGCCGTACCTATATGTCGCGCTGGAACCGTCTTTACGCAAAGGGAGGAGGCCTCTGGATCCATAAAGGCAGTCATGATTTTGACATTTTCAACTGGCTGCTTGATTTCCCGAAACCTGTCAAGGTCAGCGCGTTCGCCGGGATTGACGTACTCAATCCGCAGCACATTCCGTTTGCGGTAAAACCAGGCGTGCCGGTCGGCCCGACCTGCCATCAGTGCCATTACGGAAATATTTGTCCGGACGTTTACAAGATTGACGATATCCAGAACACCGCCTGGTGCGACCGTGCGGTTGCCTTGGACGGCTATTCCAAAGATCTCTGCATGTACGCTTCCGACAAGGACACCCACGACAACGGCATTGCGATGGTCGAGTATGAAAACGGCGCCAAAGCCAGCCATCTCGAATGTTTTATCACCTCTGTGAATGACCGGCTCTACACGGTGGTCGGTGATCTCGGTCAGGCGGAAGTCAGCCTGGAAAAGCGGATTATCACCATCCGGCCGCGCTGGAGCCAGGAAGTTGTCACGCACTATATCCCTGAAGTGCAGGGCGGACACGGAGGTGCTGATCCCATGCTGATAGACGCCTTTTTCAGGGTGCTCAAGGGCGAGGAGAAAAACACTTCGACTACCGAGCACGGCATGTGGTCAACCGCCATCGGGCAGGCTGCGGAAATCTCCCGCCGCGAAGAGCGCACCGTGAAAGTCGCCGAACTGTTCCGGTAATTTAAGGAAAACTCCGGGAGCAGCCCCGAGCGGGCCGTGACTGTCCGGAAGTTTTTTTGAGCTTTCAAAAAATCTTCCGTCCGCCGCGGCGGACCAGATGCGAATTTTTGGAGACGCCCTTTCATATTGCAATATGAGGGGTAATTTACAATAGCGGCAGTGGCTGGCAACCGCTCCGGGATACGCCTCAGGGTGTTTCCGGGGAGGAAAGTCCGGACTCCACAGTGCGGGAAGTCCCGGGGCGTGCAAGCTCTCCGGGATGCTGCGGACCAGATTCCGCGGTAAGGAAAGTGCCACAGAAAACAAACCGCCACGGATTTGCAAAAATCCGGGGCAAGGGTGAAAAGGTGGGGCAAGAGCCCACCGGGCTGATCCGAAAGGATGGTCGCATGGTAAACCCCTTCCGGAGCAAGACCAAATAGGGAATGATGCTGCTGCACGCAGCGCTTGAATTCCGGGTATTGGTCGCATAGACAGATGGTTGCCGTCCCGGACGCGCAAGCGCCTCGGGATTACAGAATCCGGCTTATAACCGCTGCCGCGCTTTCCATTTGGTTAATTTAAAAACAATTCTGGAGGTTTTTCATGAGTGTTGGAGCGATTAATGCCGCAATCAGAGACGTTAAGGATTTTCCCAAAGAGGGGATAATCTTCAAGGATATCACACCTGTCCTGAAGTCGGAAAAGCTGTTCAGGGAGGTGATTGACATTATTGCGGCGCGTTATGAGAAGAATAAGCCCGACAGTTTTGCGGCAATAGAGTCGCGCGGTTTTATTTTCGGCTCCGCTCTGGCGTACAAACTCAATTGCGGATTTATCCCTGTAAGAAAGAAGGGGAAGCTGCCGTATAAGACAATCGAGGAATCATATGCCCTTGAATACGGAACAGCCACGATAGAGATTCATGAGGATGCGGTCAAGCCCGGTGAAAAGATTGTTGTAATAGACGATCTTCTTGCGACAGGGGGGACGGCCGGGGCTTCGGCCCGGCTCATTGAAAGGCTGGGAGGGAAAATTGAGAGGTTTGAATTTGTAATTGAACTCGGATTTCTGAAGGGCAGGGCGAATCTTGCCAAATATGATGTCAATTCGATAATAGTTGTTGATTGAGCCGTCTGCAACGGCGAGATCCGTGAGTTTTCCAATTGGCCCGATTTAAAAGTTTTTAAAAAAATCAAATTAGATGTCAAAATAATTTGTATTCAAAATATATATCGTGTAAAATTTATCTCTTTTTGAATTAATCAGGATTGTTTCCTAATGAAATATGGAATAATAAGCGATATCCACGCCAATTTAGAGGCTCTTACTGTTGTCATCGACAAGTGCAAGGCTGAAGGCGTTGAAAAATACATATGTCTTGGCGACATTGTCGGATACAATGCAAATCCCAGGGAGTGTCTTGAGCTTGTGCGGTCCCTGGATCTTGTCGGGGTTGTCAAGGGGAACCACGACGAGTATGTTTCCAACAGCAACGAGGAAATGCTCGGGTTCAACCAGCATGCGAAGCAGGCGGTGCTCTGGACAAAAAACCAGTTGAACGAAGAGGAGCGCGACTGGCTTTCCAAGCTTCCGACAAAGCAGATTGTGCGCGGTACAAACATAACAATCGTCCATGCCACTCTCGATTCACCGTCGTCATGGGGGTATATTTTCGATGTCCATCATGCAATGGATAATTTCTCCTATCAGTTTACGCCCCTTTGCTTCTGCGGGCACTCGCATGTTCCGATTGTCTTCTGCAAAAAATCGTTTACCGGCTCCAACAGCCTTCTTGTGGAGGAACTGCAGGAATGGAAAGCTGAAAAAAATGAAGCCAATGCCGGCAACGGAGATGCCGATCCGGTGATATCCATCCAGAAAGGCTGGAAGTATCTTATCAATATCGGTAGCGTGGGACAGCCCAGGAACAAGGATCCCAGAGCCTCTTTTGCCATTTATGACACCGAAGCGAATACCGTCACCCGTCTGAGGCTTGCATATGATATCGCCACTGCACAGAATAAGATCAGGAATGCCGGCCTGCCCGAAAGGCTTGCCATCAGGCTTGAGCGCGGAAACTGACACCGTTGTATTTCCACTTCATGTTTTTTCTACGGTTTGCCTCATTTGCGTTCCAAACAGTTGAAATTGATGAATGGATGGTTTGGAAGGATACGGGAAAAGTCTCCCGGTGACCAAGTGGACAGGTTATTGAGAATGGAAAAGATTCTGATAATAAAAATAAGCAGCCTCGGCGATGTGCTTCACGCTTTCCCGGCAGTCGCCCTCATTGCCGGGAAATATAAGAATGCGCAGATTGACTGGCTTGTCAATCCGGCCTTTGCGCCAATCCTCGAATACAACAGATGCGTGAACAGGATAATTCCGTTCCCGCGCAGGGAACTCGGTTCGCCTTTTACCTTTCCCAGGGCGTTTGTGAACCTCATAAGGGAAATTCGCCGGGAGAAATATGACCTGGTCATTGATCTGCAGGGGCTGCTGAGGAGCGCGTTTTTTGCGAAATTCGCAAGGACTTCGGTCATCGCGGGATTTGATTCACCGAAAGAGAAGGCTGCCGCTTTTTTCTACAACCGCAGGGTTTCCCCCGGGGCCGAACATGTCCATGCAGTTGATAAAAACGCCGGATTCGTTTCAAGGCTTCTCGACCTGCCTTTCAGTGTCCCGGATTCACCGCTTCCTGAAAACAGGCGGAACATGGACAGTCTGCTGGGGATACTGGGAAAGAGGAATGTCTCGGCAAGTGACCTGATTATCGGGATTGCGCCCGGAGCAAGATGGGAGAGCAAGCAGTGGCCGCCGCTGTTCTTTGCGAAAGTAATGGATTTGCTGGAAGGCAGAATTCCCGGATGCAGGTTCCTTCTTCTCGGTTCGGCGGACGAACTTGAAACATGCAGGAAGATTTCATCTTCATGTGAAAAAGCCAGGCCGGTGATAATCGCCGGTGAGACGGGAATCGGGGAACTGGTCGAGGCGATCAGGATTTCAAAGTGCCTTTTATGCAACGACAGCGGCCCCATGCATATCGCCGCCTCCCTGAAGATTCCGGTGTTTGCGGTGTTCGGTCCTACGGATCCGGACAAAACAGGGCCTTACGGGGAAAAGCATTCGGTTTTTCAGCCCGAATTGAATTGCATAAAGTGTTTGAAGCGGTATTGTCCTGGCGAAAATTATGCATGCCAGGAGTCGGTAAGTCCCGACGTGGCGGCCGATGCGATTGCCGCTCTTTTAAGATAGCGTAAACTCCGGGGGGCTGCCGGGGGCGTGGAATAATTTGACTTGCTTTGTGATTCGGGATTCGGAACTTGGATTTTATCAGATAACATGAGGTAATTTCAAAACTAGGAATTCAGTAGTCAGAATTCAGGAGACAGAATTGAATTTGAACTCAAATTCGGTTTTATTCTGAATCCTGACTTCTGAATCCTGACTTCTTTTGAAATTGGCT
>JBAYFV010000060.1:0-13094 GCA_041666985.1 Victivallales bacterium | reverse complement strand
GGAACCCCAGCAGGCGGACTTGACTGCATCGTGCTTAGCTCTAGACCGCTGGCTATGTGTAAGGTGTTCCGCCGCTTCCATCAGTTGCTTCCGTAATTTCAAAGTTATACTAAATTATGTTGAAAATTTAAAAATAGACGAGCAAGATTGTGTATCAGGTTTTATCGTTCAGACTGAAGGGCGATATAATTGAGCATAAGGAACTTCAAATTTCCTTGTTAATTTTTCCGGGAGGGAAAAATTTCCCTTGTTACTTCTTCCGCCCTTTTTCTGTCTTGGCCCAGGAATCCTTGAGCGGTACTATCCTGTTGAATACTGGTTTTTCCGGTTTTGAATCTGGATCGCAGCAGAAGTAGCCTTGTCTTTCAAACTGGAAAAGGCTTCCGGATTTTGCGTCGGCAAGGCTCCGTTCAAGTTTGCAGTTTTTCAGTACTTCAAGGGAGTTCGGGTTGAGGAACGATTTGAAATCCCCTTCTTCGGCTGAAACATCGGCGACGGTCAGAAGCCGCCCGTAAAGCCTTATTTCCGCGTCCACCGCATGTTTTGCGGAAACCCAGTGGATGGTGCCTTTCACCTTTCTGCCGTCCGGAGTGTTCCCTCCTCTTGTAGCCGGATCGTAATTGCAGTGAATTTCGATGATCTGTCCGCTTGCAGGATCTTTTACAACCCCTGTGCATGTGGCAAGGTAGGCATATCTGAAACGCACTTCTTTCCCGGGTGCAAGACGGAAATAATCTTTGGGAGGGTTTTCCTTGAAATCATCCTGTTCGATATAGATGATTTTCGAGAACGGGATTTTTCTTGTTCCGGCGGAAAGGTCTTCCGGATTGTTCACTGCATCGAGTTGGTCGGTCTGGTTTTCCGGATAATTGTCTATGACAACTTTGAGCGGACGCAGGACTCCGAGAACCCTGGGCGCCTTTTTGTTCAAATCATCCCTGACACAGTGTTCGAGAAGGGCCATGTCCGTCAGGCTGTTATATTTCGTCACGCCTATCGTTTCGCAGAAATTCCGGATTGCCTCGGGCGTATATCCCCTCCTTCTCATTCCGGCCATTGTGGGCATGCGCGGATCGTCCCAGCCGCTGACGAGTTGTTCCTGCACGAGCTGGAGGAGTTTGCGTTTGCTCATGACCGTGTATGAGAGATTAAGTCTGGCGAATTCTATCTGCTGCGGATGACACGGCACGGAAATATGGTCGAGAATCCAGTCGTAGAGTGGACGGTGTATTTCAAACTCAAGGGTGCATATCGAATGGGTTATGCCTTCAATTGCGTCCGAGATGCAGTGTGCGAAATCATACATGGGATAAATGCACCACTTGTCGCCGGTGCGGTGATGTGTCGCCCTCAGAATCCGGTAGATGACAGGATCCCGCATGTGGATGTTCGGGGAGTTCATGTCTATTTTTGCGCGAAGTGTTCGCGAGCCGTCCGGAAATTCTCCGGCGCGCATTCTCTGGAACAGGTCGAGGTTCTCCTGTGCGGAACGGTTGCGGTAGATGCTGTCCTTTCCTGCTTCAGTGAGTTTTCCGCGGTATTCCTTTATCTCCTCGGCGTTGAGGTCGCAGACGTAAGCCCCGCCCTTTTTGATAAGTTCGACAGCGTATCCGTAAAGCTGCTCGAAGTAGTCGGAGGCATAATATTCGCGGTTGTCCCAGTCGAATCCGAGCCATTTCACATCCGTCTTGATCGAATCGACGTATTCGATTTCCTCCTTGCTTGGATTTGTGTCGTCGAGCCGGAGATTGCAGATGCCGTTGTACTTGAGAGCAGTTCCGAAATTCAGGCAGATTGATTTTGCGTGCCCGATATGCAGATAACCGTTGGGTTCCGGAGGAAAGCGCGTATTCACCTTCCCGTTGTTCTTGCTGTTTTTCAAATCCTCTTCAATTATCCCATGAATGAAGCTTGACGGAGAGGCCGTGTTTTCGGATGGCATGTTTTTTCCCTTCCAGAAAGAGTTGAATATATCATGGTTAACAATCATTTACACGGAAATGCGGAATGATTTTTATCATAGGGCCTTGAGCTTTCTCTCGCAGTCCGTCAGGATTATCTGGTCCAGCAGGTCGTCCAGACCGCCTTCCAGAATTCCGGGGAGATTGTGGATTGTGATCCCGAACCTATGATCGGTGACCCTGTTCTGGTGGAAATTGTAAGTCCTTATTTTTTCGCTTCGGTCGCCGGTTCCGACCTGGGAGCGCCTGGTCTCCGCGTGTTTCGCGTCCTCCTCGGCTTTCTGGATTTCATAGATTCTGGCACGCAGTATCCTCAGTGCGATATCCTTGTTCTTGTGCTGTGACTTTTCCTGCTGGCTTGCCACGCTTATGCCGGTCGGGATATGAGTCGCCCTGACCGCCGAGTCCGTGGTGTTGACGCTTTGTCCGCCGTTGCCGGAAGCCCTGAACACGTCGAATTTCAAATCCTGGGGTTTGAGCTCGACTTCAAGTTCTTCGACTTCCGGAAGGACTGTGACGGCGACAGTGGATGTATGGATTCTGCCGCTCGCCTCTGTTTCGGGAACGCGCTGAACCCTGTGTACGCCGCCTTCGTATTTAATGCGTGAATAAACGTTGTCGCCGGAAAGAGAGAAGACTATTTCCTTTGTTCCGCCATTGCCGCCGCTTGAACTGAGTTCAAGTATGTCGTACTTCCAACCCTTGGTTTCCGCATAGCGCTGATACATCCGTGCAAGTTCTGTTGTAAAAAGGGAAGCCTCTTCACCGCCGGCAGCCGGCCTTATTTCAACGATTATATTTTTTGAGTCATTCGGATCCTGCGGGATGAGCGCCATTCTCAGTTTTTTGTCGAGAGCCTCGATTTCGACCTCGAGATTCTGGATGTCCGAGGTTATGAGCGCTTTCAGCTCCGGATCCTGCTCGTTGACAATCATCTTCCTGTTTTCTTCAAGCTGACTTATGAAATCAATCCACCTGTTGTAGTTCTTGAAAAAATCCTCGAGCCTCTGGTGTTCGCGCGAGATTTTCCTGCATTCGTCCTGGCGCGTGTAAATGGAGGGATCGGACAGTTTCGCCTTCACTTCTTCAAGTCGTGATGTCAGTTTGTCTATATGCGGAGCTATTTCCCGGGGAGTCATCTTATTGTCTTTGTCCCATTGATTTCCTGTTAATTCTTCCGGGATGGAAAAAATCTTAAGTGTTGAAAATAAAAAAGCCGCCTTCCAAATAATGCGAAATCCGCAAAATTCTGTGAAGACGGCAGTTTTTGACAGCTACTCAGCTTTTTTATCGTAGCGACGCTTGAATCTCTCGATTCGCCCTGCAGTATCAATAAGTTTCTGTTTGCCGGTGAAAAACGGGTGGCATTTCGCGCATATGCCGACCTTGATTTCCTTGCGTGTGGCGTTGGTTTCCCAAGTTTCGCCGCATGCGCAGTGAATCTTTGAGGGACCATATTCCGGATGTATTTTCTTCTTCATCTAAAGAAACTCCAATTAATTGAATTATATTAAACAAATTCTGAAACAAGGTGCGGAATATAATACTCTCCGCTGATTATGCAAGAGAAAAAAACGGATTTGACTCAATAAGTCTCTCTTTTTCTGTTTCAGGAAAAACCATAGGAAGGAACAAGTCATGGGCGTAAACAGGCAGAGGCCCTTATGGGCGCCGTGGAGGATAAAGTTCATCACATCTGAAAAAACTGACAAATGCTTCCTCTGCGGAAAGCAGAAATGTTTTGACAGTGAAGACGAGGACATGGTAATCGCGAGGGGGAAAAATGTCTTTGCGATACTCAACCGCTATCCCTACAATTCCGGACATGTCATGATTGCCCCGTATGCCCATGTCAAAGATCTTCCGCTTCTTGAGAAAAAGGTCGTGCATGAGTTAATGGACATGACAGTCAAGGCTGAAAAAACAATGCTCCGCTCGATGCGCCCCCAGGGTTTCAATATCGGTTTCAATATCGGGGCTGCGTCAGGGGCCGGTCTTGAAGAGCACATCCATCTGCACATTGTTCCCCGCTGGGGCGGAGACACTAATTTCATGCCTGTTCTAAGCGATACCCGCGTTGTACCCCAGTCGCTTGCCGAGACCGCCTCTTTCCTGAGAGCGGAATGGAAGAAGGGACTCGGCAAATGAAAAAGAAAACCTGCGGAATATCAGTCCGTGAATTGCGGGAAGCCTGGCAGGGACTTCACGATGAACTCGCGAAGGCGTACTGGGAGGCCGGAAGTACGGGCGTCAAAGATTCAATACAGGCTTTTTCCGGAGAGGTCTATGAAATCCTGACGGAGCTGAACCGTGCGGATTTTTCCGCTAAAAGTCCGGCGCTTAAAGGAGCTTCGGCCAAACTGAAGAATTCTGTCGGAAAGATTGAGGACGCGCGCAGGGAAATGGACAGAACAATAAAAACAGTGAAAACTGCTGCGAAAGTCGCAGATGCCCTCGACAAGGCGCTTGATGCTTCCGCCAAGTTTCTGATCTGAAGGGGGATTGATTTGAATAAGAAAACAAAAAAGATCCCGGTTGCCCTGACAATAGCCGGCAGCGACAGCGGGGGCGGGGCGGGAATACAGGCCGATCTCAGGACTTTCGCTTATTATGGGGTTTATGGCTGTTCCGCAATCACCGCCGTGACCGCACAGAACCCGTGCGAAGTTCGCAGGGTTGATGCTTTGCCGGCGGGAGCGGTGAAGGCCCAGCTTGAATCGGTGTTTGACGAATTCGATGTCGGAAGCGTTAAGACGGGCATGCTTTTCGATTCCGGAATAATAAGGGCCGTTTCAAAATTTCTTTCAACAAAAAGAAAAATCAGTGTCGTGGTTGATCCTGTCATGGTTTCAACGAGCGGAGCTGTCCTTCTTAAAAAGGATGCCGTGAGTGCGGTTGCAGGCATGCTTTTTCCAGTCGCCGCCTGGGTGACGCCCAATATTCATGAAGCCGAGCTTCTGCTCGGCAGAAAAATAGGGGATGAGGAGGAAATGATGAAAGCGGCGGCTGATTTTGCGGAAAAGTGGAATTGCGGCTGCATTGTCAAAGGCGGGCATTTGAAAATTAAAGGAAGTATTAAAGTTGATGCGGTTGCATATGATGGCGGACTTTATAGATTATCAAGTCCGGAGATTGAAACGCGGGCCGGACATGGGACCGGCTGTACTTTCAGCGCAGCGATAGCCGCGGGATTCGCATTGGGGCATCCATGGGAGACGGCGTTGCTGTCTGCGAAGTCTTTTGTCTACGGTTCGCTCGTTGAATCTGTGATGCCGGGCGGGAGAATATATGCGATGTTCCCTCCGGCCGGAAAATATTCTAACAAGGTAAGCATCAGACAATGTGGAAAATATTGAATTTAAAAGGCGCCTTTGACTTCAGGGGCGGAAGTTTTTGCATATGTTTTTTTATGTTTCTTTTTTTTACCTGCTCCGCTGTGAAAGTTGAAGCGGGTCCGTATATAAGGTACGCAAGCGTCCACGGCATGCGCTATGTTTACCTGAAGGATGTCGCCAAATATTACGGAATGAACTTTCAGGTCGGGGATAAGGTTTGCGATATGCGCAACAGTAGTGCGAATGCCGCATTCGTATACAATAAGCGCGAAGGAAAGATAAATGGCATAACGGTCAACTACATGTTTCCCCCTTATGTCGCCGGGGTGGAGCCGATGGTAAGCGAATTTGATTTTAATCTGCTTTTGGATCCGGTGATTAGATCGGCAGCCCCCAGATACAAGGTCGGGATAATTGTGATTGATCCCGGACACGGGGGAAGGGACAATGGCGCCGAGGGGAGGATATACCGCGAAAAAGATCTCAATCTCCAGATTGCGCGCAGGCTGAAGGATGTTCTCCGTGCAAAAGGTTATATTGCAATGCTCACAAGGGACAAGGATTTTTTCATTGAACTTGGCGACAGGTCCGGGAAAGCGTCGGCTGTGAAGGCGGACTTGTTCGTGTCAATTCACTGTAACTCTCTCGGGCGCGGTGTTTCCGCAATAAACGGCATTGAGACATACTGCCTTACTCCTGAGGGTGCACCTTCGACGGCCGATGCGAAGGCGAAAAACGGAAACAGGGAAAGAGGGAACGCCAACAATAAAAACAATTATCTGCTCGCCTATGACGTCCAGAGAAGCATTTTGAGAAACACGGGAGCGACGGATCGCGGCGTGAAGCATGCGAGATTCGCAGTTCTCAAGGAGGCGCCATGCCCGGCAGTACTCGTTGAAACCGGATTCATGTCGAATCTTTACGAGGAGCGAAAACTCGGAACGGGCGCATATCAGGATCGCCTGGCATTTGGAATCGCAGACGGAATCATAGCCTACCACCGTGCGATGAGCGGGAAGTGATTCAAGATTCACCGTAACATATTGCAAATAAAAAATCCGCAGGTTTTCACCTGCGGATTTTTTTTGACAGTTAACGCAGTTGTTTACTTGACGCCAAGCTCTTTCTTGATCTCGTTCAGGAAAAGCACTTCTTTGTCGCGATCCGGGAAAAACGTGCCTACTCCGACGTAAATCTTTGTTTTCTTATCGTCAATCTTCTTGTATGTGACAAGTACTTCACTTGATTCAAACCGGCCATCGACAGGAGTGTCCTGCACCTGATTTACCACGAACCCGGCCTTCGGGGCTGCGTTTTTAATGGCCTGTGGCAGTTTGCTGATTGGAACATCAATATCCGCATAAGTCGCATGGCTTTCATGCATGGACATTTTCATGCCTTCGCAGCCTGCGAGCAGAAATGCCAGAACTCCCAATCCGAAAACAACCGACATCAATTTTCTCATACTGTCTCCTTTGTTGTATGTCCCTAAAATAGTCCAACTTCAAATGAAAATCAAACCTTCAGTAGAGCTGACTTAGTAGTCGTGTTCATAAATACGTCATCGGATTTATGAATACGACTACTTAGAACGGGCTTATGCTGAACGAAGAGACTTTATACTGGCCTTCGTCCTCGATCAGGAAAAGGCGGATCATGACATCTTCATCGGTCTTTGTGAATTTCGCCTTCCATACGAATATGTCAACAAGTTTTTTGTTGAGTATGTCCATGAATTTCCTGGATTTATATTCGCCGATCTGCTTTTTAAGATCGTCGTTCAGCGTCTTAAAGTCCTTTTCCTTGACCTGATCCTTGAGCCCCTTGAAGAAGTTGCCGCTGTAGAGGGTGTAGTCGCCTTTGTTTATGCCCTTGAGCATTCTGTCGAGTATGGGGTCTGCAAGATTGATTTTTTCAGCCTCTGTCAGAGTCGGTCTAAGCGTTTCCACAAGCGGTTTTTCATCTTTCTTTCCGGCCTTGTCCTTGTCGGCGTCTCCGGATGAGGGTTTTACGGTTTCACAGCCTGCAAGAAGCGCGAACACCAGCAGGCCGACAATCATTCCGGCAAATCTTTTTCTCATTTTGCTTTCCTCCAGATTTGTTTGTTTTGTCATACCCGTTTGGACGGGATAAGCAAGGTGAATACGCTGCCTTTTCCGATTTCGCTTTTTACATTAATCTTTCCGCCGTGCAATTCAACAAGTCTTTTACTCAAAGTAAGGCCGAGCCCTACGCCCTCATAGTTCGATGTGAGGCCGGTTTCGACCCTGTGGAAGTCTTTGAATATCCGTTTCTGGTCGTCTGCACTGATGCCGATTCCGGTGTCGGCGACTTCAATGACTGCGAATGGCGTCCGCGCCGCCGCTGATTTCCCTGTGTCGTCAATACGGGCGGAGACAGTGACAGTTCCATGATGTGTGAATTTTATTGCGTTGTTTATGATGTTTATCAGTATTTGCCTGATGATCCTTTCATCTGCGGAGATGCTCATGTTCTCCTGAATGTCCGAATCAAGGGATATCCCCTTCTGTTCGGAAAGCGGTTTAAGCATCAGAAGTATGTTTCCGATGGATTCGGAAAGATTTATTTCCGAGAAGGAGGGAGTGAGGACCCCGGCGTCGATTTTTGCAACTTCGAGCAGATCCGAGATCAGGTCGAGCAGATGTTCTGCGGCGGCAAGTATCCGCTGGGCCTGTGCGAGTGTTTTAGGATCTCCCTGCGGAGATTCGGATTTTCTGACTATCAGCTCGGAAAAACCGATGATTGAATTCAGGGGAGTCCTGAGTTCATGGCTCATGTTCGCGAGAAATCTGTCCTTGTGCTTATGCGCTTCAATAAGCTGGGAGGCTTTTTCCCCGAGCTCCCGGTTTATTTTTTCGAGCGCGAGTTTCTGCTGTTCAAGACGCTTCGCCATCAGGTTGAAATCATGCATCACGTCCCCGATTTCGTCGGACTGGATTTTTTTGAAACGGTATTTCAGATTCCCCGAGCTGATTTGTTTTGTGCCATCGCTCAGGTCTTTCAGGGACTTCCTTAGAATGTGACCGAAAAGGAAGGAGGCAGACAGGCTGAAAACAGTTGTCAGCACAAAGAAGAGGACAAGCAGATACTGGAGGTTGCTGAAGAAAAACAGGCTCTGCCTCTGCCAGATTTCAGCGTGATCCATTTCAATTTTCAACATGTTCTGCAGTTTTGACTGGACGTTTTTCAACGATTCGATGATCTGCGAGATGTCATCGGAAACAGTCTGTTTTTCAAATCTATAATACGGCATGTCCGCGCAGACGGCCTCTGATACGGAACATAGCATCTGTGTTTCAGACTGAAGTTCCGATACCGGAATCGGGGGGCGCGTCGTCCTTTCCGATTCTATCCGGGCGAGAAGGTTTATTGTCTTCTGGAAGCTCACAACCTGGTCTCTGAAGGACGAACAGGTGTTTTGTGAAGGCGAGGCGAGAACGCACTGCGCTGAGTTTTCAACCGTGTTGAAGGAGTTGTTGCATGCCAGCAGTGATTCAACATAAAGACGCTCTTTTTCGGCATAAAGCTTTGCTTTGCTTATTTCCCGTTTCCCGATATAGATAAGGAGCGAGCAGAAAAGAATCGTAATAAGGATGTAAGCTGCAAACGTGATGCGGCGAAGTGTGCTGTAGTTTATCCTGCTTCTCATTTTTGCATCCGTTAACATGCCTTACGGCATTAACTGCCAACGAATTAAAAGTAATTCGGCCTTTGTTGGTAGTCAAGCCCGTAAGGCTGTTCTTTTATTTTTCCTGTTTAATTTCCGGTATCCGTTTAAATTCAGATAGTTTAAGAAACTTTTTCTCGGGCGGTGAAAGTGAGAATGAAACGGAAAGTCCGGTGTTTCTTCCAAAATCAATATCATCGGTGTTTCCAGTATTCATCTTCCGCGAGAACTCGACTGTCCAGACTCCCGAATTCCAACTGCCTTTTGCCCTGACATCTGCCAGACTGCCTTCCGGGGTGCTTTGATTGTAGCGTGGAAGCTCGTTTCCCGCAAAAACGGCGAAATACCTGTTGAACCAGCATGACTTCCCGTTGTCCTGCAGAAGATCTGCGAACTCATTGTAGGGTCTGGAAGAAAGGCGCTCGTTTATGAAATAATAATCATCGGCGAATCCGGCCGGGTCTGTTCTTGCCGCGCGCCATATCCAGACATCCGCGTTTTCTGCGAAAGTGCCGGGAATGGCATCCAAGGGAAATTCAGACCATAGTACATAAAGCTCATCTTCTTTTTCCGGACCGGATAAATAAAGCTGTTTCAACGGATCCCAGTGCCATAACCGGTGTTTCCGGTTTTCCTTTTCCGAAGGGAAGACAACAAGCAGATATATGCATGAGTTGTGGGAATAAATCTTGTATTTGATCTCGCAGCTGTCGGTTTTAATTGCTTGAAACGGAACGGAAGACCATGCTTTTTCATTCTGAATTCCGTCAATCACGATGTCGGAGGTAATGCAGCCGCGCGTATTTTTTGATAATTCTGAGGAAGGGGAGGGGGAGTCGGTACTGTCGGGACTATCCTGGCAATTGGTGTTTGATTCCAGGAATATTGAAGAAGAAAGCAAGAAAAGAAAAACACCCCGTTTTGTTTTCTGGGAGAATCTCATTGTTTTCCTGAAAAAGATTCAATCACTTTAGCTTCAAGTCTGTGCATTTTTCAACGGCGGCAACTATTGAGCCGAGCCTGACAGGTTTTTCCAGGACAACGTCAACAGAGAGTTTCAGGATTTCGGCCTTGGCTTCAGGAGAAAGATGTGCGCTGGTGATAATCACCTTGACATCTTCCGTGTCTTCGTTCTGCCTGAGTATCCTGCAGAAGTCGATTCCGTTCATGTTCGGCATTCTGAGATCGAGAATGACGAGGTCGGGCTGCCAGGTGCCGATTAGCAGGACACCCTGCATCCCGTCCGAGGCTTCCCTCAGTTCGAAACCCGAAAACACATCCAGCGCGTCTTTGATGAACTCCCGGAAAGCGCCATCGTCATCAATGACCAGAATTTTAATTTTGCCGGAATCGTTCAGAGTCTTTGGTATGCGGAGGCCGCGCCTTTCCGCAAACTTGTCAAGTTCGTCAACTGTAAACCTATAATGGCCGCCGGGAGTTAACCCGCTGCCAAGCAGATTCTGCTTGACCCAGTTGGTAAGACTGGAGCGGGAAACTCCGAGATATTGGGCGGCATCATTGGTTTTGAGGAGTTTCCTCATTATTTTTTGAGCTCAAACATTTCTCTTATCTGTTTGCCTACGACTTCGACGGGATGTTCACCGAGGGCTTTGCGTTTTGCAAGGAGATTTGGCGCTCCGTTTCTGCTTTCCTTGAGCCATTTTCTTGCGAATTTCCCGTTTTCAACATCCTTGAGAGCCTTCTTCATTCTGGCCTTGGTTGCGGCGTTGATGATTTTGGGGCCAACTTCATATTCACCCCATTCGGCGGTGTTGGATATGATGGAGTTCATCTTCTGTATTCCGCCTTCAAAGATAAGGTCGACAATCAGTTTCATTTCGTGTACGCATTCGAAATAGGCCATTTCCGGAGGGTATCCCGCTTCGGTAAGGACTTCGAATCCGGCTTTCATAAGTTCGACAAGACCGCCGCAGAGAACAGTCTGTTCCCCGAAGAGATCTTCATAGGTTTCCTGTTCAAATGTGCATTCGAGAACGCCGGCGCGTGTGAAGCCCATGGCTTTTGCCATGCCGAGGGCGATTTCCTTGGCTTTGCCGCTCGGGTTCTGTTTTACGGCGAAAAGGCCCGGAACTCCGAAACCGGCAAGGAAGGCCTTGCGTTCTTCGGTGGCGGGGCTTTTGGGGGCGACCATGATGATGTCGACATCTGCAGGTGGGACGATTCCCTTGAAAATGATGTTGAATCCATGTGAGCAGGAAAGAACTTTTCCGGCCTTCATGTGTTTCCTGATTTCCTTTTTGTAGACAGGGCCGTGGAATTCATCGGGAAGAAGGATGTGGACTATGTCGGCAGTCTTTGCGGCTTCTGATATTGACATGGTTTTGAACCCGTCATTTACGGCTTTTTCCCATGAACGGTTCGGATTGCCGTTGAGAGTCTCTGTTTCGCCGATTATAACATTGATACCCGAATCACGCATGCAGAGCGCCTGGGCGGATCCCTGGTTTCCGTAGCCGATAATCGCAATCGTTTTGCCGTTAAGCGCGCTGATGTCAGCATCGCTGTCATGAAGAATCTTCACCATTTTCCTATTCTCCTGTTAATATTGTTGGTGCAAGTTAAAGAAACCGGCTTTGTTTACAGGTTCCCTTTAAGCAACAAAAAGCCATACGATAAGCGCAAACCGCTCTTTTTCAACCAGATTTTTTAACATTCCTGGAAGCTCCATTGGAAAGCACAGGGGAATTTTGCTAGGACGCTTAGGGCTCGTTAAGAAATAACCTTCACATTTTACCCGTTAAATTTTGAATTTTGCAACCAGTTCAACTGATTCCAGTAATTTGCATGTCCACTTGACTCAACCATGAAAATGACAAGCGGCTGAACGATAGCCATTTACAGCGGATTAGCCGTTTTTCGGTTAATTCGTTGTAAGTGGCGTATTATCATTCTATTGCAATGCGCTCGGTCGAGTCGAGTGGATGCTCCGGCAGCATATTGTGAATATAGACGGGGGTTATGGTTGACAAATAATTGAATTGATGTTAGGTTAAAGACGCTGGGATGTTAAGAAGTGTCGGCCCGGCCGGTAAAGATTTTTATTTTCCTGTCATGCCAGAGGGGGTGGATATGAGCATAAGCAGAAAATGTCTGATGGCCTCTGCCGTCCTCCTGCTTTCTGTTTTATTCATTCTTCTTGAGATTGTGAAGCACGTTGTATTTCCTTCCATGGGACTTCTTCAGTCTCATCTTATCACACTGGTTTTTGTGATGATAATTGCTTCCGCGGTGACTTACCTCGTCCATAAAATCGATTTCGACCACCACTGCCAGATAAAAAAGAAACATCTTGAGAATACCAAGCTCGGTATGGCCCTCCACAGCACCGAGGAGCGGTATCGCGCAGTTTTCGAGCATTCGTCAAGCTCGATCATACTGATGGATGGCGAGAGCTGGGAGAATGTGGATTTCAACAGGAAAGCTTACGAAACTCTCGGCTATTCGCGTCGGGAGTTTTCCGGCATCGCACTGAAGGACTACGAGGTGTTGCCGTTTCAGGACACGAAAAAAAGACTGGAGAGGATTGCGTCGGCGGGTGTCCCCGAAACCTATGAGACTCGTTATAGGAAGAAAAACGGCGAGGTTATTGAAGTTCTGGTGAATGTTGAATTTCTCCCGATTGGCGGGAAAAAATATTTCCTGAGCGTGTCCGAGGATATCAGCGAGAGAAAAAGAATTCAGACAAAGGCGATCGAACAGTATGAATTCCTCAACACCCTTATGGAGACAATCCCGTCGCCCGTGTTTTACAAGGACAGACAGGGGAGATACATCGGCTGTAACAAGGCGTTTGAAGATTTTCTGGGAACGGCAAGACAGGGGATACTCGGCAAGAGTGTCTTTGAAACATCTCCCAGGGAAGTTGCCGAGGAGTATTTTAAAAAGGATGATGAGCTTTTCAGAAATCCGGGATCGCAGGTTTACGAATACAAAGTCAAGACAAGGAAACGTGGGCTGCGTGATGTTGTTTTCAGCAAGGCGGCATTCAAAGACATAAAAGGAAACGTCGCCGGTATAATCGGAGTCATTCTCGATATCACCGACCGCAAGAGGGCGGAGGCTGAACTTCAGAGGAGCAGGGATGCCCTG